>CBFDAW010000197.1:0-6079 GCA_965602865.1 uncultured Thermoplasmata archaeon | reverse complement strand
AGGTATCTGGAATGAGTGACTGAAGTCGTTTTGGAACCTATGTCCCTCTTTATGAATCAAAAGTACACCTGGAGCCTTGTCAAAAAATCAAAAGAGTCAAACGGATGCTTGACCCCTTCAAAAATTAATATCCTCTTCTGCTTCATCTAATAGAACCATATTTTATCTAATATATAGATAAAATATATCTAATTTAATCAATTTAAATATTGATCCTATTAGTACGAATCTTCAATTAATATGGAATAATGCTCTAAATCAATTTTCAAAAAATAATGATCCAAATAATTTAATTAATCTTAAATTCTCCAGTAAAGCTTATAATAACTCTATTAATCAATGGACAATTGATTTTAATGTTATTATTAACTGGACATATCCTAATGAAGAACTTTTTAATATTCGGGTTTATGCGACAAGTTTAACTTTATCACCAGCATGGTTCAATTCTTCGGAATTCTATCATGTAGAAAATGATTTGACATTTAATGGAACATTAGAGGTTAGAGATGAAAATAATCATATTCTTAAGAATGACGAACTGGTCCGTGGTGGTGAAAGACTTACCTGGGCTGGATTAACTCCCGTTTACGAAAATTCAACTGATAAATATCCACCAGATGAGGAATTTGATATTATAATTGTAGATGATGATGGGAATTTCTATGTATGTTCTCCTAATACTGGGAATTCATTATATGTCGAGATTTTTACACCAAATAGTACTTATAATTCTTTCAATTATACCTTACGAATTACCGGGATACCCACAGAATGCGATTGTACAAATGAAAATTTCACCATTAGTGTAGATGCTAATAATGTTACATTTTCTAAAATCATTCCATCTGAGAATTCCTGGCAAACCACAAAAGATGTTGTTGTTGAGGTTACTATTTCTGACTCTGGTGGTGGGATCGTTAATAGCTCTACAGTTATGCATCAAGTTTCAACAAAGAATGGTACTCCATGGGGTGAATGGAAAGCGGTGCTTAATATTATATCTGGAGAAGTTATAGAAGTAAAAGATAATGTTCTATTGAAAGAAGGTAAAGATAATTTTATAAAATGGAAAGCTGAGGATTCCGTGGGAAATGGGCCACGGGAAAGTGAACCTTTTAGAATTTTTGTAGATACCGAGAAAGTTGAATTTTCAAATGCTTTCCCATTAAATACAGAAGTATCTCCTTCAGAAAATGTAGAAGTGGGAATTACAATTTTGGATGAAACCTCTGGTGTAAATATAGCTACAATAGAATATTCAATATCCAAGGATAAGGGCAGGATCTGGAGTTCATGGGTACCTGTGGAGGGAGTAAACAATAGTCATAACGTAGATGTACGAATGAACATAACTTTCCCAAATGGTACTGATAATTTAATAAAGTGGCGAGCCTCTGATGTTGCCGGTAATGCTCCTGTAGAATCATCTATACAAATAATAAATGTCAATACCTGGAAAACACCAATCATACCAGAAATTACACTACTATATCCATTAAATGCTATGATAGTTAATGAATCGATAATCAATTTCTCCTGGAAGCTAGAAGATACTACTATAGAAAATATTACTTATGACTTATATTTCGATAGTGAGAATCCGCCTGAGCTTCTTAAAACAGATATTTTAAACACCAGTTATTTAGTCGATAGATTAATTAATGGAAGAACATATTATTGGCAGGTTATTGCTTATAAAGATCGAAATATTGAAAATTCATATAAAACTGATGTTTGGTGGTTTAAAGTATCATTATCAAAATCAGAATTGGAAAAACTATATAAAATCAAGATAACTGGGCCTGATTATAAATCGATGTATCCGGGTGAAAATGACACCATTACATTGACAATTATCAATTTAGGCACATCGAAGGATATGATTGAAATTAAAATCGATGCGGGCAATCTATCTGAATATGTATCCTTTAATGATTATTCAATACTTAATATTCCTGTTAATAAATATAGAAAACGTAATCTGAATATTAGGCTATCTGAGAATGTACAACCAGGATTATATGAGATAATAATCACAGCAACATCGATAAACAGTGGAGAAAAAGTAAAGGCGAGTTATATTCTGAAATTAGAAATTAAATTAAGTGATGAAAAAAATGAACCAGAAGATACAACACCTGAGGATGGAGTACAACAAAAAAAAAGAGGAAGATTTGATAATAATTTGTATTTAATTATAATTATAGGAATTATTATTCTAATAATCGGATTGGTATTAGTCCTATATAAACGGAAAAAGCGCATGGCAAAGGAAATAGTTACCACTGAAACAGTAACGACTAAGCCTTTGCCACCTCAGGTAATAAGTGTAAGTGAAACACTACAAAAATTATCCAATCAATACTCCGCTCCGCCTGCTATTTCTCCAACAATAGCTACTCACCAACCTCGAGTAGCACCTACTCAGGTTCCTACTATTATAGCATTACCAACTGTCCAACAGGCACCTTCCACTCAGCAAGTTACACAAGTGACCCAAGTAGCAAATGTTCCCCGCTTACCACCTGTACAAACCGAACAAGCAGAATTTAAAGCTGAAACCAGTGATTTTAAACCTGAAACAAATAATTCATCTGTTTTAAAGAGTCAAATAAAACCAACTAAAATAGAGCAAGGAGAAAATTCATCATAGACAATAACTCCAGCCATACAAACGCCTATTCAAACTCAAAAAGATCAACTTCCAAATGCACAACATATAGATACTGAGACAAATATAGTATTATAAGGGGGACCTTTTTTCCAATATCTAACATCTCAAGTGATCTAAATGGTATTCAGATAAAAGGTAAGACCTCTTCGATTAGATCGATATGTGATAATAGCATTCTTCGACAACAATAACGTTCAATCTTAAGCGCGTCCAAGACTTCTTTTGGATTTTCCCCGGCGTCAACGCGACGCTTAAACTCTTCATAAGTTGAGGCGATTACCTTGCCGCATGAAAAACAACGAACTGGAATTATCATAATCATCACTTTCTTTTATTTTCAATATTAGAATTCACCTATAAGATTTTTGTCGTTTCTTGCGTGCACCACGACCTAGCGGATGTTTTGGTTCCTTACGCCGTGGGTCATTCACAAGAAGCCCTCGATCCTGTTTCAAATATAGTTCTTTTAAAGCTTTATCATCGAAAAATTTGACCATTCCCCGGGCAATAGCGGTCCGTGTGGCGTCCGCCTGACCCATAACACCTCCACCTCGAACCTTAACGCTGATGTCCACTTTTTTTGCACGGTTTCCAGCTAATTTTAATGGCTCGGTAATTTTCAATCGTGCAAGTTCAGGGGTATGAATTTCAAGTGGTTTTTTATTTATCCGCACCTTGCCTATTCCCTTTCTAATTGTTGCTCTGGCTATTGCGGTTTTACGCTTACTGCTTGTGGTTGTTACTTTTAGTTCCATAATAATACCCTTACCTTACCTTCCCGTATTAATATTTTGCTCCTAAGAACCGGGATACATCACCAAGCTCAACATATTGATTAACTGGACCTACATAGGCTTGTTCTATTGTTTGGGACTTCTTACTTTCAAATTCTTTTGGGGTGCCGATGTATACTTTCAAATTTTTAATCGCTTTCCTACCACGAGGTGTTTGGCTTGGTATCATCCCTCGAACGGTTCGCTTTAATATCTGGTCCGGCATTCGTGGAAAATGCGGTCCTTTTCGTGGATGCGAGAGTTCACGCATCTTTTTATATTTTGTAAAAACTGCTTTTTTAGTACCGGTTACTATCGCTTTTTCCGCATTAATTACCACGATTTCATTATCATTTAATAACTGTTTAGCGATTATACTTGCCAATCTACCCAACACAAGCCCATCGGCATTTATTATCTTCATATGGTCACCTTTTACGCACATTTGCGTTTTTCAATTATTATCTACTGAAGATTCTAATACCCGTTCCATTGGGATTCTTTTTCAATAGATCTTGAATTGAAATTACCTTACCTCCGGCATTATTAATCTTTTCTTTTGCATTTAGTGAGCTTTGAAAAGCTGCGACGGTTACAGGGATATTGATATACCCCGCACCCAGTAATTTACCGGGGATTACGATTGTTTCGTTTTTGTTTGCATATCGTTTGATGTGACTGATATTAACTTCTGACCAATTCTTATTTGGTTTTTCTAAACGTTTTGCCAGTTCACGCCAGATAGGCGCTTTATGTTTTTGGGATTCGATCTTTAACGTCTGGATTAGGGAAGTCAAGTATATATTGGTTTTTTTGAGTTTTTGCATAATAATCACTATTGAATAAGATTTGTTTTATTCTCCAATAACTATTTTGTTAATAATGCACTATTTATCCCAGATGTTCAAATATTTGCTTAAGTGGGTGAATAAGTCTCACGATTGTTCAATGTCTGGACCTGGATAAAAGTAGAAGCACTAAATACATCTATTATTTAAAAGCTTTTTGGAGTTTTAAATCCCGGATTATGACCGTTATTCCATTTCAAACAAATTAGTTCGTATCTTTCGTGCTAATGTTGGGGATATACCATCAATTCTTGCGAGATCTTCTGTGGTTGCTGTGCTTAATTTATTCATGCTTGAATATCCTGCATCATAAAGCGTTTCAGCAATTACCGGGTCAACATCGGGTATCTTAGTAAATCCATAGATTGTTTCATTTTTCGTAGCTGTATCGAGGGTACTATCCTCTTCTATGTCAGTTGTACTGGTTTTCGAGGTGGTGCTTGTGGGGGGTACTTCCTGGGTTTCCAAATCCGATTCCAAGTCCACTTTTTTAAATGTTACCGATTTGTCCTCTTGTAAGCCTTCACTTATCTCACCGGGCATATCACTAGGTTCTTGACTAATTGCGGGTTCTGAATGGGTTGCACCTTCAGCTTCTGTCCCCGTTATTTTCTTGGATTCTAAACCGGATTCCAAAGCTTTCGCCTTACTTTCTTGGATACTTGTTTCTTCCATTTCGTGTAATTGTATATTTCTATCCACAATGGATTCCCTAAGGTTTTCTAGCATACCCACGTTTCTTTCAAACCATTTGTCCTTGATCTCGCTCTCCCTTTTGGCTTTACCCAATTCTTCTTCGAGCTCCTCGGTTATCGCAAATAATTTTGAGTATCTCTCTTTCTCTTCTTTATACAACTTCTCTAATTCTTTAATCTGCGGGTCAAATTTTGAATTTTGTTCCTCTAAGGACACAACTTTTAGCTCTAAATCGCGGATTTCTTTATCACGATCTTCCACGACCTTCTTCAGGACATTATTCACTCTATTCAATTCTTCAACTTTACCTTCTAATGTCCCAATTTTCTTGAGTGATAATTCAAATTCTTTCTCTTGCATCTCGTAGGCATCCCACAATTTTGCCAAGCGCTCTTGATCTAATGGAAGTTTACCTTCGGTCATCAATGAGCCTCCTAATTATAATGCATGATATCTGTTGTATTTTAAATATTTTACTCTCATTTCAGATTAAATGAAAATTAATTATAAATTAATAAGATTTGCATCCATTTATTTCAAAAGGGATATATCCTTTTAATTGATAATCTTTTCCATATTATTTAATTTTAATATTAAATTCATTAAAAAAAGAAGAAATAAATTATAAGTCGATAATTAAGACTACCTTTAAAATTGAGAACAATTGCGGATAAAATCAATGGGTGTATTGAATTTGTGTTTTTTGATCAATCTACTTTTTTTCGAATATACATCCAATTATTAAAACACAAATCTTCGTCTAAACAACTACTAATGTCCGGTTCGAAATCTGCCACGTCAGAATTATTAGTTATTACCAATGCTCGCAGGGGGTAATTAAAAGCGATATTGCTATTTCCCGTCACCCAAATATATCCCTTTTCCATATTTGTACCTTCTTTTTCCATTTCGTTCTATATAGACATATATAAACCTTCCAGTATTTAAAGTTTAAGCCATTTCAATCCATTAAAATGATTTTTTTTAATATTATTGATAATTATTTGTTATTGATTCATAATCATATTTTGACAATCTTTCGATTGTTGTACCACAAAATAATTATTCAGATAGAATATAACACC
>CBFDAW010000196.1:0-6102 GCA_965602865.1 uncultured Thermoplasmata archaeon | reverse complement strand
GAAAGCAGCGCCATCAATAACTCCGGGGCTATCCTCGCCATCAATACCAAGCTTTAAATCCTTATGCGCACCGAACCCCAGAAAGATCGCTTTATAACCTTTCGCTTTCAAATCGCCGAGAGTTAATCCTGGTCCCAGAGGCGTGTTCAATTTCAGTTCTACACCTAGATTTAAAATCGCATCGATCTCGTTCTGTAATGCTTCGTGTGGCAGTCTGAAGTTTGGTATCCCAAGTCGCAACAATGCCTCAAAGATCGTCACAGGGTACCCCAGTAATGCCAGGTCGTGCGCTGCAGCCAGCCCCGCCGGACCCGAGCCTATTACGGCTACTTTATTTGCCAGATCACGGTTTTTTATTACAGTGGGTTTAGAGATCATTGGACGGTTATCGTAAGCGTATTTTTCATACCGGGTTTCTATTGCAAACCGTTTAAGCATCCGAATCTGCAATGGATCGTCTTGGTACTTTCGGGCACATGTACTTTCGCAGGCATGGTTGCATACTTTACCGCAAATATCTGGCAATGGATTGGTTCGCCGGATAATCTCACAGGCGCCTTTGAGATCACCATCCGCTATTTTACCAATATATCCCCGGACATCCATTTTAATGGGGCATGATGCTTGGCAGTATGGCACTCCTTTGGATATTGCAAACTTTATATTAGCGATATTCGGTGTTGGACGATAAATAGCGTGTTTATTACTCAACCCCATAGTGTCATGATCGATAATTTTAACGGGACAGACCTCAAGACATAATCCACAGTTATCACATTTATTCTCATCGATATAAGTTGATCTTTTATAAAATTCATAACTTGTCAAGGGGGTCGCGGTATCACCTGGAATTTGGCTGGCAATTTCATTAATCGTGGTGTTCCTGAAAATCGTGATCCTATCATGATTATATACTTGTTCTATTAAAGTACGATATTTATCAAGATATTTTGTGAATATTGAAAAATTTTCTGATAGCACCGGTGGTTCACCAATAAATGACGTAGAAGGTGCAACAACGCAAACGAACTTCCCATCTGTTGCCAGGTCAATAGCTCTTGTTAAACCATTTATAGTGGTACCAACGATTATATGGTCGTATTTCAAATAAGTTGTCCTTTGATCCGATGAATATTGAGCTGCAGGTGCATCAATAAGGTCGGAGGATTCTTGAGGTTCTAGGATATGTTTTGTAATATCCATATCCATTTTTGGCACATACTGGTACAACGGTGAAGTTCCATCGAGTTTATCCAGTTTCACCAATTCTGCTTGTTTTAGATCCTGGATACATTTTACCACCTTTGCCGATGGACAGGATAGCTCCTCAGATATTGTTTTCACCGATTTACTGGTGTCGCTGATGGAAAGCTGTATTTTTTTGCAAATGAAATCATCGTAAACCGTATCATTTAACAACCGCTCAATTTCATGATCGGAAAAAAGTTCGTTATATTTATTCCCGGTTTCGATGAAATCTTTCAGTTTCGTTGATAAAATTCGAAGCCGGTAATCATTAGCAGCGGCGATAGCCGCCGAGAGATCAAAATTTGAAAAATTATCCCGTGAAATCGGTCCAAGAGTATTGAGTTCATCGGTAAATTCGGTGACCACTTTAGCAAATTTCGCGCCTTCAGCAGCACTCAACCATTCGAGCCGGAGGCGGTTCGGGTTTATGCCAGTGAGCTCTAATAATTTCCTGGTGACCCGCACCTTTTTTAAGGCGTAATAATTACCGTTTATATAGTGGCATGTTGGAAACTCACAGCCCGCAACAAGCACACCCGCGGCGCCACGGTTGAAAGCGTGTAGTATGAATCGCGGGTCCACACGACCCGAGCACATGACGCGAATTATTCTGATATTAGCTGGATATTCAAACCTGCTAATGCCTGCATTATCCACCGCACCGAGTGCGCACCAGTGACAGGCAAATGCTATTATCTTATTTTCCGGATTTTCAGTTAAAGCCGCATCAACCTGGGCTAGGATCTGTAAATCTGAATAATGCACAATAGAAATCGCTTCATTTGGACAACTCGCGGCGCACACACCGCAGCCTTTACAAATTGCTTGGATCACACTGGATTCGTTATTAACTAATTCAACGGCAGAAAACGCGCAAGTATCTTTACAAAGCCCGCAACTTATACATTCATTTTCATTAATCTCCGCCACGATCCCCTCGGTCTCTACAAATGATTTGTTCATCGGAATTGCGGCGCGCATCGCCGCACCAATGCTCTCTTCAATACTAGCCCGAACATCCTTTGGTGAGCGTGCACAACCGCAAAGATATATACCTTCATTTGCAAAATCAAGTGGGCGTAGCTTGACATGCGCCTCCTGGAAAAAACCTTCTTGGTCGGTGGAAACCTTCAGTAGACCTTTAAGTTTTTCCGCTGATGGGTCGCTAACAAAACCCGAGGCGAGGACGAGCAAATCCACATCAAGCTTTACTTTTCCGCCTGTCAAAATGTCATGGCTTTGGATGGTTAATCTGGTGCCATTTTCTGGCTCTAGGGCTTCTTTTTCGTAATTTACACCAGCCGGCAGCGCCGGCAGCACCTGGGGCGGTGCATCATCGGGGTATCTAAATGCCGCACAGTATTGATTCATCATATTGTAATGATATTGTACATCTTGCCCAGTTATATTGAAATCCCTGAAAAATAGATAGGCGTTTATATCCTGATTCAATTCTTTAACCGACTTAATATTTTTAAGTGTGGATATACAGCCCACATTACAACATCCGCGCTCGGCATTACGCGAATTGACACAATTAATGAATGCAATATCCTTAACATTGGCAAACCTATTTTTATCTATTTTTAATAACCCCTCGAACTGTAATTGTGTCATTATATTGGGATATTTACCATACCCGAACATATTAACGGGCTCAATCTCCGTCATACCGGTTGCGACGATAATCGTTGATATACTGTGTTCATTATTTTCCTCTTGTTGAGTTGAATTATCCGGAGGTTGCATTTTATTTAGCTTAATCGTGAAATTTCCTACATAACCCCTTATATCGGATACCTCGGTATTTGTGAAAACAGTAATATTTTCATGCTGTAATACACGGTTAATTTTAGGTTGTATGATCTTTGCGGCGGGTATGTCCATTGGTGCAATTTTATTCAATTTATTCAGCATACCCCCAAGAGTTTTGGATCTTTCAACTAATATAACCTTAAATCCCAGGTCTCCAAGCGCAAGTGCACTGGATATTCCTGCTATTCCGCCGCCGATCACCAAACACTCTTTGCCCACCGGGATGCGCAGCTCCTCGCCGGGTTCGAGCCAGCGCGCTTTGGCGACGCCCATGCGCACCAGATCCTTAGCCTTTTGTGTGGCAAGCTCCGGGGTTTCTTTATGAACCCAAGAACTTTGTTCCCGGATACTGACGAACTCCAACAAAAACGGGTTCAAACCGGCTTCTTTAATAGTCGATTTAAATGTAGGTTCATGGGTACGCGAGGTACAGCAAGCTACCACAATTCGGTTTAGATCATGTTCAACTATAAATTCTTTAATCTTGGATAAATAATCCACCGCGCAGATCCATTTACCTTCCTCGGCTAAAACTACGCCTTCTAGCTCACTGGCAAACGTCACAACTTCGGGTACATTGATTACGCCGCCTATATTGGTGCCGCAATCACACACGAAAACACCAATTCGTACCTCGTTGGCATTATCACCGTCTGCTAGATCAATGTCCGCCATTATTGATAACTCCTCCTGTTTCTACCGGTTCTGATTCAGGCATCGAGCCTGATTTCGCCTTCGGTTTCGAAATTGCCCTCATGCAAGCAGCGATACCTTGTGTCACTGCCTCGGCGATATCCGCTGGGCCAAGTGCACCGCCGCATAAATAAATGCCAGGTACCGTTGAATTTAGAGGTTCGTTCATCGGATCTAGCGCTTCAAAGAACCCGGTTCCCTCGTTAAACTCGATCTTCAGTGCCTTTGACAAGCGTTTATTGTTTTTACTAGGTGCAAGTGGTACCGAAAGAACCAGGAGATCAACTTCCAAGTCATTGATTTCTCCGGTCTCCAAATCTTCAAAAGTTACAAGCAGGTTTTTACTATCCGGTTCTTCATGAACCTGCGCTAGTTTACCCTTGATATACCTAATCCCCTGCTCGGAGGCGCGTTTATAAAAATTATAAAAATTTTTACCGTAAGTTTTCAGATCCTTATAAAGGATACTGAGTTTCACATCTTTATCGTGTTCTCGTGTGATTATTGCCTGTTTAGTGGAGCTCATGCAACAAATTTTAGAACAATAGGATATCCCCAGCTTATTATCCCGGCCTACACACTGTACCCAGAGAATATTCTTCGGATGCTTTTGGTCGCCGGGTCTGGTAATCTCGCCCTGGGTGGGCCCTCCTGAGTTAGTTAAGCGTTCATAATCCAAATGAGTAATGACATTGTCATATATCCCATAACCGAAATAACCCTCAGGTAACTCGAATATTTCCACCCCCGAAGCAACGATTATGCTGTCCACCTCGATATCCATCAACTCGTCCTTACCCCAGAGCAGCACGGCATCAGCACCTTCAGCTTTACATGCTGCCACGCATTTTGCGATCTGGCACTCACGGCATTGGATACAATCTACCTTACACCCGCCGATGCATGCACCATCACCGTACATCTTACCGAACCTGCACTTTGGGTCAATAAAGTAGACATTTGGTACCGCTTGCGGAATTGGGATAGAGATCAATTTCCGTACCCCGCCGAGCTTACCGTCGAGTTCATCGGGAACCAAAACAGGACAAGCTTCAACACACTTTGCACACCCTTTACATTTAGCCTCGTCCACAAACCTGGATTTCTTATTTAGCCGGACCTGAAATTTACCATCTTTAAACTTGGAACGGCGAACATCCGTGTATGTTAATAAAGTAATATTCGGATTTCTCTGGACATCGTACATTTTAGGCGCTTCGATACAAATCGAGCAATCATTAGTTGGAAAGGTCTTGTTTAACCTCGCCATTAGTCCACCGATTGTGGGTGATGATTCCACTAAATATACTTGAGCGCCAAACTCGGCAAGGTTAAGCGCCGCTTCCATACCAGAAACCCCGCCGCCGATTATGAGAACTTTTTTATTCGCCCCTTGGTTATTATCTTCGTTCATTGTTCTACACCGTATGGTTGGCTATTGGTCATGGTGTTATAGAATATTAGTATTTAAAAAATTGTTATTATCCACCGGTGCTTTCCATTACCCTATTCGTTGTAAATAAAAACAGGTTTGTCAAAGAAATTTTTTATCATAGCCGAAAAAAATTTCTTACCTTTTGAACCTATAGCGCCTTCCTTACTATTTCAGCGGTACCTTTTGAATTAAAAGCACGTAGGAATGACAGTGTCTCGGCATAACAGAATGATTCTATTGCATGCATGGTTTCAGAGTCAACATTATATATCTCATCAAAGAATTGTTTGATGCCGAACTTTGCATACTTGCCGAAGAGCTCAATATCTTTCTTACCCGGGGATTTCTCTTTATATGAATCAATTACCCAGTTATGTACTCTGAAATAAAGTTCAGGATTGTAGATTTTTAAAATATCATACACTATATTCTGAAAAAAGGTTGCTACATTGCCCTTTATTATGTCTCCTTTGGGAAATTGTGTATTGATAAGTTCACGTGGTGTGCCTGTGATTCCATGTTGTGCTATTCGAACATCGAAATTATTATCCCGGAGTGCTTTTGCAACCGATTTGGTTCGAGGTATATCTATTGATACTTGTTCAATGGGATTCCCGGCGTCATCAAAAATATTGCCATGAGTGCTGCCGTTTGCAATCGCCAACACATGCGGGTGCACATCGTTCTCATGTAATGCCGTAATGAATGTAACCGCCTCTTCAGGTGTAGTGAGAATGCGTCCATGTTCATCAGTCCTACCAATCTCACCAACCTCCACCTCCAACCCGAACGGTTTTCCCGCCATTTTCGATTCGATAAATTTTGCAAGTTCGGTCGTGACATCAATGTTTTTCCCCAGTTCTTCGCGCAAGTTACCGCCCTCAAAGTTATAAAGGTGCGACGGGTCGATT
>CBFDAW010000195.1:0-6128 GCA_965602865.1 uncultured Thermoplasmata archaeon | reverse complement strand
TTAACTTGGGATACGGATAAAGACGGTATGGGCGATGGCTGGGAATTCTATTTTTTTCGATTAGAATACGTTGGCCCCCATCCGAATTTACCAGATGGTGACCTCGATAATGACAGAGATGGAATACATTACTATGTAAATAGAATAAGATATGAAAATAACTTTACAAATCTGGAGGAATATCTCATGGGTGAGGATTTAAATAATGACGGAATTATTGACCATGGCACCACAGACCCAAATTGTCTAGATACAGACCGTGACGGTCAAAACGATTATGATGAGATCTGGTATGGGGACGATGACGGCGATGGTTTGTGGAATGGTTGGGAATTACTCTTCAACGGAACCCCATTAGATTCTGGGGGTTATATCCCATATAAGCCAATGCCAGGCAAGTTTAATCCTACTAAAAAGAATAGTGATGATGTTAATGAATCTGATAAATGGGAAGACTATGATGGTGACGGCTTTTCGAATATTGATGAACAGGGTGATATATGGCATAGCCCTGGAAGCTCGGATCCGACAGATCAATCTATGACCCCTGAGACGATAATTATAAGTTCAAGATCTGTAGTTTCTACCAATAAAGAAAATGTTATTACTACCTACAAATTTGAAAATGAATTGTTACTTTTTTTTCAGTTAGAAATTAGTAAAAAATATATTAAAAATCTTTATGAAAATAATTTGTTGACCAAATATATAACTCAAATGAATAACAATAATAAATCAAATTATGCATTATCTATAGCTACAGAAAAACTGAAAATATATCAAGGCTATCTTCATGTTGAAATTCGAAATTAAAAATAAGAATCGGCTAAAGTCTGGGAAGAAAAATCTTTGTGGACGAAAATCTATTGATTATTGGATGATTTTGGTCCTAATCCTTCTAATTATTCAAATCTATGCCCTCCAATTTATATCAGTTAGTGATCAATTCCGTAAACCTGATATTGACTGGGATGACGATGGTATGCCGAACACTTGGGAAATTGAATATAATCTAGACCCGCGTAACCCCAATGACCGTGACCTTGACCCGGATAACGATACACTGACCAACTTCCAAGAGTTCGAGAATAATACAGATCCGCATAACAAGGATACGGATTGGGATTTGTTACCAGATCCTTGGGAGATTACATATTATTTGAACCCACGGGATAAAAATGATAAATATACTGATAAGGATAAAGATGAGCTTTCGAATTATGAAGAGTATCTTGCAGGTACTGACCCCACCAACTGGGATACGGATTTCGATGGCATGAGTGATTACTGGGAGCTAATGTATGACCTAGATCCGTTGAATAATTCGGACGCTACCTTAGATAATGATTTAGATAAATTGATAAATCTAGCAGAGTTTTTAAACTATACAAATCCACTAAATAAAGATACTGATCTGGATACTATTAACGATTATTGGGAAATTATCAATAATTTGGATCCATTGAACAAAACGGATGGCAGGGCAGATTTTGATAGTGATGGGCTAATGAATTACCGGGAATATTTTTATGGAATTGATCCCTGGGACCCTGACTCGGATCATGATTTAATACCCGATGGTTGGGAAGTGATGAGTAATCTTGACCCAATAACAAATGATTCGAATTTAGATCATGATTCAGATGGGCTCACAAACTACCAGGAATATCTCAACAATACGGACCCGTTCAGCAATGACACTGATTTGGATAAAATACCTGATTTATGGGAAATCATTCATAAACTTAACCCAATAGACCCTAATGATAGTGTATTAGATTATGATGAGGATTACTTAACAAATTATATGGAATTCGTGCACGATTTAAACCCGTACTCCTCAGACACAGATTTTGATGGCTTGCCAGATAACTGGGAGGTAAAATTCAAATTAAACCCAAAATTAAACGATTCAACTTTGGACTTAGATGGGGATGGCTTAACTAATCTACAAGAGTATCGCATCAACACCTTACCGGATGACCCTGATACAGATAAGGATGTCCTTCCAGATGGCTGGGAATGGGTTTATGGACTTAACGCAACAAACGCAAGTGATGCAAAATTTGATTATGATAATGATAAGCTTAACAATATACAAGAATATTTAAACGAAACTAATCCGTTCAACTCAGATACTGACGACGATGGTATGGATGATGGCTGGGAAGTTCGTGAAGGATTAAGCCCCATTAGTAAAAATAGTAATAAAGATCCTGATCAAGATGGATTATCTAATTTTGAAGAGTATAAAATTGGTACTCAACCGTTAAACTCTGATACCGATTCCGACCTTTTACCAGATGGTTGGGAAATGGATTATAGGTTAATGAAATACAATCCTAAAACTGATAAAAATGAATGGACCTTAGATCCTTTAAACAATGATACTGACGAAGATAATATTCTAGATGGTGAAGAAGATTTTGATTCTGATGGTTTATGGTATTATTCTCCAACAAAATCTTATAACCCATTTACAAATTATGAAGAATATCTAAATGGAACAGACCCATATAATTCTGATACTGATGCAGATAACATGCCTGATGGTTGGGAAGTGCTGTATGGTTTGTTGCCATTAGTGGATGATCATAATCTCGACCTAGATATGGATGGTTTGACTAATATAGAGGAATATTTGTTGGGCTTAAGACCTGATAAAAATGATACTGATGAGGATTTACTTGATGATAAATCTGAAATAAATATCTACGATACTGACCCACTAGATCGTGATACTGATGATGATAACATGGGCGATGGTTTTGAAGTGCTGGTTAGCGGTTCAGATCCATTAAACCTAAACAATTATTTTGCATTATTATTAAACACAGGAGACCCAGAGGATGTAAATGACCCCTGGCAAGACTCGAAGATCATGGATGATTTACTGCGGAATTATTATGGTTATAATGACAGTATGATATGGAAGTATGAAAAGGGCGCAGCATCATATGCAAACTTTAAGAAAGCAATTCAAGAGATAATCAATCTAGCAAATGCGAATGACACTGTGTATATAAATCTAGCCGCACATGGCCAAGTCGGATACCTTCAATTTTCAGACGGTTCCCATTATTATTGGGAGATAGACGATTGGTTGGATAATATAACATGTGTGCGTATGATAATATCAATTGATGTATGTTACTCTGAAAGTGCAATTTCTGAGCTTGATGATGGAGATAATCCATCACCACGTGTGATCTATGCTGCCTGTAAAGATAATGAAGAGTCTGATGGGACATTTCACCAGAAATTTACTGATGCACTTGGATATAGTCCATTAGAATATTCGATTGCAGATCGTAATTTTGGTACTCGAGATGGTGTTGGTAATGGGTATGTTTCTTTACGTGAAGCGTTTCTATTTGCTGCAGATTATGTTCATAAATGGTCTGATGTTGATGAGGACGGTATTAAAGATACTGCTATCGAAAGTAATTCCTCAGCCTTATGGGAGAACTCATATTTGGGTGAATATAGAATTCCAACCTTAATACAGTGAGTTTTTTAATATATTAAACATTAGAAACAAAGCTAGCAGAAAAATATTCGATTCCTTCTTTATTTCTAATTTTAGATAGGCCGAAGAAGATAGAATTGAGTGATGGTTCAATTGTAATAGCGGAGGTTATAAAGAAGTAAAGGAAGATTTTCAATAAACTTAACTTTGTTCCTTAAATTATGTGCCCCTAACACGGGAATTAAGGTATATATATAAATTTAGTATAAAAATTAAAATTCATCTCACATCCTCCGGCACGAACCGCCGCAGCCGCTGGAGTGCTTGTAGTTGCTCTTGCTTACCCACCTTCGCCTCCTTAACACCCTGTTTTAGTATCAGCGTTACCCTATCCATCACATCCCGATCCACCGGGTACGGCACACCGTCCTTACCACCCACCGTGAACGAGTACTTCACCGGGTCCTTCCAGCTAGGTGAGGTGCCATAAATAAGTTCCCCGATCAACGCAAGGGCACGCACCGTTGCCGGGCCAAGTCCTGGCTGCGCAATCAGTTCTTCATAGTTCTTCGGCTGCACCTCGTATGCGTCACGGAGCTTTGACCAATTAATATTTTTCGGCATGCTTAAATTCAATTCGTGGTTTTTCAAACCGGGTAACCAATCATCAATGGTCTGCTGGTGCTTCGGTCGTGCAGCCACGAAGTGTTTTTTGAGTTTATTCGGATTATCATTTACCAGGTCGACAGAAATCTTCCGGCTCTCCATACTTTCATGAGCAGTCATGTCCAATACTCTGCCAATCCGAGCATCACCCAAAATCGCTTCATGCGGTTTATCGATAAAGCTCTTAACATGCAAGGACAGCCAATGGTACCGCCGTGCATACTGGCTCATAGGGTCCAAACCCTGTTGGATCACCGACCAATTACCGTGCTCGTCGAAAATGAATACATGATGATACAGCTGATGATTATCCTGCACCGCGGCGGAATCCACTTTAGCCGCCAGCTTACTCGAATATTGTAATGCGTTGAGTTTGGCGGTTGATAAATTGAATTTTTCACCAAACTTAATAATTTGCTCTGGTGTCTTTCGCGATGTTTTCCCCTTCCCGCCCGCCAAAACCAGCCCATGCTCCTCCGGGTTAATGGCTTCCTTTAATGCACCGCAAGTGACCGTGGTCACCCCCGAGCTATGCCAGTCAAACCCCAGCACACAACCCAGTGCCTGGAACCAGAACGGGTCTGATAGCCGGCGCAGAAACTCTTTTTGGCCACACTCCTCGATCATGATATCTACAATGCCTTCGGCTAGCTTAACCATCCTGGTGAACAACCATCTAGGTGCTTTGCCGCCGTGTAACGGAAGGTTTGCGATACCTGTTCGCATATTTATCATTTAATTTAGCCCTATATTCTATACACCTGTCTTTTTGTCGATAAGCCCTGGCTGACATATTTTTTGATATCGTTCACACGCTTGAGCAAGGTACCCTTGAACGGCACTCTTCCCAGATCTTTTTCGATCTTTTTAAGTTCTTTAACCCTGTAATCGTTCTTTTGTAATGCCCTGAGCCAGTCCAGAAGTTCTGAAGTGGCGGGTGGTTTTTCAAAACCCATATCACGGAGCTGATAGAATATCTCTAGTGCACAATCCACGAATGCCTCGTTTATCCCCGGGTAGTGCAGTGCCACGACACGTTTCATCTGGTCCGAGGTAGGAAAATCAATATAATGACAGAAGCACCGCCTAAGGAACGGGTCGGAAAGCTCGCGCTTGGCATTTGAAGTAATGAAAATGAACGGCCGGTGTTTTGCCTTTATAGTATAATCTATCTCACGTATCGTGAACTGGTTCTCCTCGAGCACATCAAGAAGGTTATCTTGCACGTCCGACTCTGTCTTATCGATTTCATCCAGGAGCAGTACAACACGCTTATCGGCAGTGAATGCTTTGCCTATGGGGCCGAAGGTCAGGTAGTCCTTGAAGTTCTGAACTTCCCGCCCCGTCTCGCCGGAACCGAAGCGCGAATCGTACAACCTAAGCACCGAGTCATGTGTATAACACATCTCCTCGCCCTTCATGGTAGACTTGCACCGCGCAACCTCGATATGCATCCCCAATGCACGCGCAACCTCGAATGCGAGCTGAGTCTTGCCGGTCCCCGCCTCACCCATGAGCAGCAGCGGCTTTTCCATGACCATGGCGATGTTCACTATCTCTTGAAGGTCTTCGATTAAGTAGTACTTATCGGTACCGACGAACTCTTGGGGTTTCATTGTATCCGCTCTTGGGTTTAGATCTACCCACCACATAGTTTCCTTCGTTAGATAAATGTTTCGGATTGTAATGGGGAAAATAGTGATTGAAAAATATAAAGATAAGAAAGCGAGGTTTTATTTATTTTTCAATCAATCATATTCTTGATCTTGGAGTGAATGTTTGCTCTATTAAAGTTATCATTTGCCATACATCAGGATCATCTTTACTTACATTTGGACCAATAGAAATGATTGCACCACATCCCTTTTGACCATAATAAATGATAATAGGTTCAACTATGATTGAGAAAGGTTTATCTACTATTCGAAATTCTATTGCTCTTAGGGATTAACGCAAAATAACTTTTACTTATTATCATTCATTTTCGCTATCT
>CBFDAW010000194.1:0-6152 GCA_965602865.1 uncultured Thermoplasmata archaeon | reverse complement strand
AGTATTTATAGTAGTGTTTCTGCACGGTTCCATGAGCCGCCTCGTACTCGAAATATCCATGCGGTGAGACTAGAACAGACGTCATCATAGCTAGTGACCCGTAAGTTGAGGCGAGCATATCTGACATTACATCACCATCGTAATTTTTTAGTGCCCAGAGCATTCCACCTCTGGATTTCATTATTCTAGCTACCGCATCATCGATTAGTGTGAAGAAATATGTGAGTCCAGCCTTTTCAAACTTGTCCTTAAACTCCTCCTTAAAGATATTATCGAATATCTCCCTAAATCTTGCATCATAAGTCTTTGAGATTGTGTCCTTTGTAGAAAACCAAAGGTCTATCTTTTGATCGAGTGCGTAGGTAAAGCATGCTCTGGCAAATGATATAATGGACTCATCAGTGTTGTGTATTCCTTGAATTATACCAGGCCCGTCAAATGTATGAATGGTTTTTCTCACAGGCTCTCCATTTTCGGGGGTGAATAACAATTCTGTCTTTCCTGGGCCATCGACCCTTATCTCTTGATTTTTGTAGATGTCACCGTTAGCGTGTCTGCCTATATATATTGGTTTTTTCCAGTTCCTGTTAGCTGGTGGGATAGAATCTATCATTATCGGTACCCTAAATACAGTTCCGTCGAGAATACCACGGATAGTACCATTGGGGGATCTCCACTGTTCTTTCAAATTATACTCATTGACTCTAGCGGTGTTAGGTGTGATCGTAGCGCATTTAACACCAACCTTATATTTCTTAATAGCCTCAGCGGCTTCAACCGTAATTTTATCATTTGTCTCGTCTCTTTTTTTCAACCCCAGATCATAATATTCAGTTTTAAGCTCTATATATGGCTCAAGAAGTTTTTCCTTCACCATAGCCCAAATAATCCTTGTCATTTCATCACCGTCTATTTCGACGATGGGTGATTCCATCTTTATTTTGTTTGCCGTCACTAATTCCTCCAGGTATATTTTATCTCATAATCCCCAACTCAATCTTCCCAATATTTCAATACCTCCTCCTCATCAGGAAGCATGTACAGAACATCTTCCCAAGGGTGCCTATATAGAGCTGAATTTAATCTTTTTTGATCTAAAAAGTGCCCGATCATCCCAATGGTTCTACCCAAAATAAAGATTCCATTGAGTGTCCCAATGTCGATGATCTCGTCTATCTCCTCATTTGAATAAACACCTGTGGAACGCAGAATATCAACGAACAGGATGCCAATGCACCCATCCACATTAAGAATTAGGTTATTCTTTTTTGCTGTTGTGAGTTTCTCAACCGCCAGTGCATAGTCTAAGAGATCGTGCTTAGGAAGGTTCTTTTTTGCCCAATCGATCAGCAAGGTTACACGCATATCAGGGTTCTGTACACTTTTAACTCTATGACCTATACCTTGTATCTTCATTTTCTTAATTTTCATGTCAGAAGTGAACTCTCTTGGTGAGAGTCCAGAATCTAATGCACTTTTGAAGTGCCTAGCAGCGCCATCTATTGCACCACCAAATCTAGGTCCAATTGTTAAAACCCCTGAAGCAATAGCTGCGGTTAGGTCCTTACCAGCCCGAGCAGTAACGATCGCATTGTGTGCACCACTGACACAAGGCCCGTGGTCAGCAGTGATCCTTATCGCCAGTTCAAAGAAATCGGCCACGAATTTAGGCAGCCTTTTTTTGAACCATAATAAAGAGATAACATCCCCAATGTTATATCCCTCTTTAATGACTTTACTAATTGGAACATTTGCATACACCAATTCTTCACCACTATCGTCTGTTATGGTGCATACTACATTCGAAGATTTCCGAGTCATTTTAGCATTATAATCCATAGGCATATCTGGTGGTTTTGGCTCTGTCAGCTCCTTAATTGAACCTTTAGATTTTTGAGCTTCAAATACCTTCTTGATCAATTCACCAAAATCATTATAAGAGATTGGTACGAATGCACCGGCTTCTTTCAGTGCCACATTTTTAGCATCAGCGGTCTCTGCCTCGCCTCTAGCCATCGCACCCGCATGACCGAATTGAACTTCACTGGGAAATACTTTTGAACATGTACCAGTAACCCATGCAACCACAGGTTTCTTTATCTTGCCCTCTTTGATGCAGTTGGCTATCTTGTACTCTTCCTTTCCACCCACCTCTCCCAGTACTACCATCATTTTGATTTCAGGATTAGCCTCATATCGTTCCAGATGCTCCAATAAAGTGGAGCCCGGATACTGGTCACCACCTATTGCGATCCCCTCATAGAGACCATCGCTATTAATGGCAATAACGTTCGCCATCTCGTTAAGCATACCGCCGGATTTTGATACGAAGCCCACACTACCAGGTCGGTAAAGTTTAGACATTACCAGATTGGATATTGCACCCCCAGCGTTGCCGATTTTGAAACCACCTGGGACAAAACCGCCAACAGTAGCTGGGCCAATAATCCATTTGCCTAATTTTTTTCGCATTGCGATTATTTTTCTTGTATGCCTTTCAGGTATACCTTCAGCTATGATTACTACTGTCTTAATTGTTTCTTGATTAAGAGCCGACACCGTTACATCATATGCGGACCGGAATGATGCAAAGTTAATGACCACATCAGAGTTAGGATGTTTTTTAGCCGCCACCTCCAGGTTGTTATATACCGGAATTAATATCTCTTTCCTGCCGAAAAAAACCTTCATATTTCCCTTTTTAGTACCTGTTGGATTTATGACACATGCAACGGACGGAATTTCCCGATTGGATAGAAAGTCGAAATCTAACATCCTCTGGACAGCCTTCTGTTGATTACCATAAATAATTGCGGTCGTATTTCTATCAAACAAAACATAATCTGGTTTAACCACTTTACTCACCTCCACTCAAATTATTTACAGCGGTTCGAACTATTGATGTCATGTGAGCTTCCGGGCCATGAACCTCCATTTGCAGGCCAAGTCTATCCCCTGCTTCTTTTATCTTCACCAAGCCTGCTTCGTAATTAGGTCCACCCCTTCGCACATATATGCTAATATTAAATTCCTTGATCCGATCTGCATACTCTTCCAAGGCCATTATTATTCCTTCGAATGTTTTTGCCACATCGGTAAAATTAGCTATCCCACCACCAATGATTAATACCTTCCCGCCTTCAATCTTTTCCCTTGTCATCATATCGAAGATTGTTTTAGCATATTCCTTGGTCTCATCTGTAGTTGGGTTGCCGCTATATTCACCATAATTGGAAAGCTCCTGACCAAAGCCAAGATCCACCACAGTATCTGCGTAAATAACGCTAGCACCACCACCCGCCACTATTGTCCAAACACACCCCTTAAGATTTAATATTGTAAGTTTGAGTGATGATCCGCTTTTCTCGTCCAGATTTTTAATGTATCTCTCTTCTTTACTCAATGTCCTTCCAAATGGCGAAGGAAACTCAATATTACTCCATTCTTCTGCACAGACGAAATGTGCAGTATCGTCCAACCGAGCAACAGCGTCAAGAGGAAAAAACTCTCCTTCTTTGAATGTAAATGGATTATATTCTAAAAAACCGAAATGTAGTTCTCTGTAGAATTTGAAAATAGATGGAATTATTTCTAGTAATGACGCTCTTTCAATTTCTTTTAAACCGATTAATAATGGTAAAAAATTAATATCCTCAACTTCAGCCTCAATTGGAATATTTAAGGTTTTGACCTTTTCCCAGTTCGCTTCAATATCCACTCCGCCCTCAATTGAAAAATGTATATAATCTCCCTCAAGGTGGCCAGTAAAAGCCAAATAATACTCCTTATCATGTTCAATAAAAGGTTCGATAAGAAAATGATTGAGTTCTCCTTTTGCCTTTCCCACCTGAACTTCTTTATTCATCCTTTCTGCAATCCAATTTTTTGCCTCATCAAATGTTGTATTTACCAAAAGCAGACCGTGCTTGCCCCTTTTACCGAACAGCTGATCAGGCTTGACTACGAGCTTCTCGGTCCTGACCCAGGGGGTTTCGACTGCTATTTCATCAAGATTTTTGTTGGGTGTAACTAGTGCTACTTTACCGTGGTACTTGTATTTTTCGCCAAAAAAACGCTCAATATGCTTCGCAATAAGTTTTTTTGCGTCATATTCTCTTATACCTCTTTGTGCCATATACATACCTCTTATGCAGCAATTTTATATTTTAAATTCTCCTTTAGCTTGTATTACCTATTACCTTGGTCTTCACCCACGGAAGTTTTCCTCCCAGCTTTAATATCTCAGTATCCAATACTGAAAGTGCGTGTTCCAACTTTATTTCCGTACCTTTAGTTTCATTTAACAGCTTTATATCTCCTTTTAAATTACCTACAAAAATTTTAAGCACATCACCTAAATCCATAGAATCATAGTCAGCCGGATTTTTAAAAGTCAGAGGGATTATGCCAAAGTTAACGAGATTTGCCAAGTGTATCCTAGCAAATGACTTAACAATAACTGCCTTCACACCTAGAAACTTAGGTGCCAATGCAGCATGTTCACGTGATGACCCCTGACCATAGTTATCCCCTCCAATTATAAAACCACCATTCTTTTCCTTAGCCCTTTTTGTAAACTTTGGGTCAACTTGTGAAAACACATACTCACTTATAGCGGGGATATTCGATCTAAGTGGTAGAATTTTAGCTCCAGCGGGCATGATATGATCTGTAGTTATATTATCCCCAACCTTGATGAGTACCTGACCCTCGAGCATATCCAGCATAGGTTCAAACTTAGGTAAGGATTTAATATTGGGCCCCTTAACTATATCAACATTTTTGGCTTTCTCTTCTGGTAATGGATGTATAATAAGGTTATCATCCACATCATATTTCTCGGGCTCAATTATTGGCTCCATTGTACCTAAATCCCTAGGATCCGTAAATTCACCTTTAACAGCGGTCCAAGCAGCAACCTCAGGGGAGACAAGATATACATTTGCAGATTCTGTTCCTGATCTACCCAGAAAGTTGCGGTTAAAGGTTCTAACGGATATTGCGTTAGTATTGGGTGCCTGACCCATACCGATACATGGGCCACATGTGTTCTCTAGCAATCTCATGCCTGCAGCTACTAAATAATTAAGTCCCCCGGCCTTCTCCATCATTTTCAGTATAGTTCTTGACCCTGGTGATACTGTCGCCGAGATGTCAGGATAGACTTTTCGGCGTTTTAGTATCTGGGCTACTACCATTAAATCTCTATAAGACGAATTAGTGCATGAACCTATGCACACTTGATCTACCTTTTGCCCCAGAAGCATTTTAAGAGGTACAACATTACCTGGTGAGTGTGGTTTTGCAACCAGTGGCTCAAGTTCAGATAGGTTTATTTCCATGAGCCTATCATACTCGGCATCTGAATCAGCTTTAAGCTCTGTCCATTGGTCTTCTCTTCCCATTGCTTTCATGAACTTTTTTGTTACCTCATCTGAAGGAAATATAGATGTAGTTGCACCAGTCTCAGTACCCATATTGGAAATAGTGGCCCGATCTGGGACGCTTAAGGTATTTATTGCCGGTCCGAAATATTCAAGAATGTATCCCCTCCCCCCTTTAACATCGATTCTCCTTAGCACCTCAAGGATGACGTCTTTACTACTTACCCAATCTGGAAGTTTTCCAGTCAGCTTAATCCCATATATTTTTGGGTATTTTAACCTAAATGGTTCCCCAGCCATTGCGATGGCAACATCAAACCCTCCTGCACCAATAGCGATAGAACCTATGCCGCCAGCAGTTGGTGTATGAGAATCGGAACCTATAAGTGTTCTACCGGGCCTTGCATATCTTTCCAACATGATCTGATGGCAGATACCATTTCCTGCCTTAGAAAATATAATCCCGAATCTTTTTGCTACGGATTGGAGGAATCTATGATCATCAGCGTTCTTAAAGTCGGTCTGGAGTGTATTATGGTCAATGAAAGAGACCGATAATTCTGTTTTAACCCTATCTAAACCCATTGCTTCGAATTGTAAATATGCCATAGTACCCGTTGCATCTTGTGTTAGTGTCTGGTCCATCTTAATAGCAATTTCCTTACCTACTTTTTCTTGGCCATCAATTAGATGGTTTTTCAAAATTTTTTGAGCTAGAGTTAGTGCCATTTTAATCATCAGATGCATATATACATTTAGTTATTTGTT
>CBFDAW010000193.1:0-6156 GCA_965602865.1 uncultured Thermoplasmata archaeon | reverse complement strand
CCAATCTCCAGACAGTTATGAGCATCAATGAACAATGCTTTGGATTTTGTTTCACTTTCTCCTTTACGAATGATCGCCTCGCCGATCGTATTATGGATATCATCCGTGGATTCAGGCGACGAGGTATGGACATATACTATTCCATTACTGAACCGCTGAGCGCAAATGTTTAATGGAGAGCCATCATTCTTGCCTAATGTAGCACGCTCAAATGTGCTTATCTTATCCGAGTAGGTAGTTTCTCTCACCAACTTACGCACTTTTTTCGCGACCTTTTCGCATTCCAAGGTAGATACCGGGTTCTGATCGTGCGATGCCGGTCCGTGGAATACCATGAGGTTGGTTGTTAAATCCTTTAAGTACTTTGACAATTTCGTTGGTAAATTGCTCCCGGCTAGTATCCCAAAAGGTCCCGGGTGTACCGAGGGAATTACCATTAAAGTTTTAAGTGGCGGTGAGTGTTTTTCAGGTCTTGCGTTTTCTCTGATACACACCACCCCGACCCTCAGATCGGATTTACTACCGATCTTTTCAAAGAATTCGTTCTCCAGCATCTGCGTAGCGTAAGTATCTGTCGCTTTTGTAAACTGGGTCAATGCATGTTTCATAAGCACCAGGCCGTTTACGCCAAAGTTACGCTTAAACGGCTTCGTAATTATCTGGATCCAAAGTAGTGTTGTGATTAGGAAAATAACACTGAACCAGAACATGTAGAATAACTCGGAAGTTCCAATAGTAAATCCCAAACCCGGGATAAACCATAGAAATAAGAAACCGACTAATGTTTGATTTATGGAGCATAAGATTGAATTCAAATTTCTATGATCCGATGTAGCGAGGATGACAGAATGCCGAACCCCAAAAATGAGTGCGTAGCCAAAGATAATGATTATAATAAAATCAAAAACGAAAAATACCCTCAAAATCTTGCCAAGTAATATTACTATAATTAAAATAATACACGACATGAACGCGAGAAGAAAGGAGCGTCTGAGGTAGAATACCCCGCCAAGAATTTCTGCCAGCGGAGTGGTGATCAACCCAGAGATCAGAGCGGGCAAAGCAATAATAATTAATCCCAGGATGAGTGCATTGATGAATCCACTGCTATATAAAAAATTATCAAAGGTATAAGATACGTCAAAATTAATTAAAATCCCCGCAATTAACGATAATATGATAATATAACTTGCCGTCTTATACGGCTTTGGGGCACCAAAGATATATGATGTGACGTGCGTAGCTTTTGTCATTGAGCCTTCGATGGCACTTGCTTCGAGTTTTAAATCTGAGTTTCTTTTTACCCGCGATAAATATGTTTTTTGTCTCATGGCGTCGCCTTGGGTATCTCCTTTATTGAAGTAATCACCAGTATAATTAAATAAAAATTCTGAAATCCGCCATGGAAAATCGTGTTTTGGAATAAAAATGTTTTGGCTTGGGGAATGGATGATAAATCAATACAATTAAAGCTTATGCCCACATTCTTGACAGAATTTCGAATTTGGCGTAATAGCGGCTTTACAAATCGGGCATTTTTTACCTCTCTTTGAGAGCTTATACCCGCAGTTCGAGCAAAATTTTGCATGCTGGTCGATCAACGCACCACATTTTGGGCACGGCTTTTTATTTGCATCTGCACCCTGTTGGCTTTGTTGCGGCGCCGTTACACCCTGCATACTCTGTGTCATTGCACTCGCCATACCCATACCTGCCCCAAACCCTGCTCCGATACCCGCCATATCAGAACCGGAACCACCGCCGCCGCCGGTAGCTGCACCTTCACCGACACCGCCTATTGCCTTACCGGTTTCGTATTTGATATAATCCACCCCAAGCGCACTCATAGCACCTTTTTTATCTATCGCCGTCTGAACCTCTTCGGGTAGGCTAATGTTCAGCCCAACTATCTTCATTACTTTTAACCCGTATCTTTCAGTATCATCGGCAACTCTAGCCAATAACACCTGCTCAAACTCCTCCAGGTAGGCAGGTATGTCTACAATGCTAAGTTTTTGATCGCGTTTCAGTTCTCCCAGTGCATCATTCGTGCTCATAACTAGTTGGTTTCGTAACCATTTAATAACTTCTTCGGTGGAAGATATTTCTTGTGTGCCAATGAACTGGGTGATAAATAGAATAGGGTCAACTACCTTATAAGAAAAATCACCGAACATTCTTAACCGTACCAAACCAAATTCAGAATCACGAAATACCAGCGGCTCTGCCGTGCCGAACTGACCGCGCATCTCACGACGCTGAACGTAATATATTTCACCCAGCTGCTTTATACCCGTAATTGCTGAGCCAAGTTTTGCTAGTACTGGTACATTCTGCGTGGTAACCGCATATCTACCGGGCCTATTGAACACCACCAGAACTTTACCGTCCCTTAGGAAAACTACCCATTCATCCTCCCGTACTATTACATTATCGTTCCAGTAAATATTCTGCGGTATCCTGTACATTAATTTATCAACCTTAACACTATCGTCCCAGTAGAAAGTCTTACGTGCCTTTGCACCTTTAATGCCCATACTTACCACCTATTATTCATTTAAATAGAATAATTAACCTCATAGTAATCCTGCGATCTTTTGTATACGTTTATCGAATAATCTATTAAAATTACCGATCTTGGTTTCTATATCAATTACCAATCTTGAGAATTTGGCGCTATCATCAACCGAGTTTTTAAGTAAGCTGGCTAATGAATTAAGTTTATTTATATTATCTATTAACTTTAAATCCCAATCATAAAGATTGTTTAGTTCATTAATATCTATTCTATAATCTGCAGATATCCCCACATAGCCTTGCTCAGCATGGCGGATCCGGGTCTCTAAAATGTTGAATTTATTAATTAATGTGGCGATCTCATTGAGTGAATCTAACTTCATCTTTTTGGTAAGGGTGTTTCGGCACTCTTCGATTAATGCACCCACATTTTTTATCCGGTCAGCTAGCTGGGTTCTCAATAGGCTATCGCCTATCCTTAGGTCTTCACGCTTTCTGTAACCACGAAAACCGGGTATTGCTGATTCTATCTGCTTTATTAGCCCCTGACCTTCTTCCACTTTTTCTTTTAAGTCTACCTTTTGCCTTTGTTCTGCCATATGCTCACCTTATTTCTTCGAAGAGATGCCAAATATAAGAATTCCGAGACCTATAAGTATTATTATTAATCCAATTGCAACTATAGAATCAATGAATTCATTTACTGCGGCGAGTGATGAAATCGATAATATTATTAAAATGAACCCGAACAGTAAGCCAAAACGGCTATCAGCTTTGCCTTTAGGTTTTTTTACGGGTGAAATATTAGAAGTAATCATGATTATAATACCTATAGTTAGAATCCAAAGCAGTGCCGCGGTCATGCCCGTTATTATTTCCAGTGCCCAAAGTACCACCCAGATGCCCAAGGAAATGAACACGCCGCCGTATGCACCGTAAAATATTCGATCGTCATTGTTACTCATTTTATGCGTCCCCATTATGGTTTGAAATTATTGTCTGGATATTTAAAGTTTTGCAGACAATAGACATATAAAACGAAAAAAGTAAAAAAGCATAACTATGTAATATGACCCATTCGGATACCGAAATGATTCATAAAAATAAAAAGCGGACTCGGCGGGATTCGAACCCGCGACATCCAGCTTAGAAGGCTGGCGCCCTATCCATGCTAGGCCACGAGCCCACGAATTCGAATATAATTGCTTGGGTGCAAATACTATTGTTGTTATTAAATATTTTTATTATAAGTGAAAAATGAATAGTGCAATAAATTGATGATAGTGGGGAGTAGTCTAGGTGATTAGTTATTGATTAGCAGTCGAGAGTCTGGTTGATTAATTAATGATTAGCAGTCGAGAGTCTAAAGAGTCAAGACTCCTAAAACTCTAGACTTTTCATTATAAATCCAGCTCTCGACTCTCCCTCAAAAATCCAGCCTCGACTTACAATAAATAATTAATAATGAGTATGCGGGTGCCGGGATTTGTAACCGAGGGGTTAGAATTCTAGTTGTTATTATAAAATCATAGAAAGAATTCTAAGCTCTAACAAAAATAAGAATTCAACATAGATTTATTTTATTTTTGTGTAGGGTTCAAATCCAATATTAGCAATAATGTTAAAATTAAAAAGTATGCGGGTGCCGGGATTTGTAACCGAGGGGTTAGAATTCTAGTTCAAATCAGTTTCAATTCAATAGAATTCTAAGCTCAGACGAAAATAGGCCATATACAAAGATTAATCCTATTTTCGTCAAGGGTTCAAATCCAATATTAGCAATAATGTTAAAATTATAAAATATGCGGGTGCCGGGATTTGAACCCGAGTTCTAAGCTCTTTCCGAACCTTACTTTGCCTGTTGGTGAAATGCCTATCCCACGAATACTGGTTTCTTTTCCGTGAAGGCTTTTCTTTGCCAGGGCAAAGAAAAGGGTTCTTGGCAAGCTCAAGTGATACCAGGCTACACTACACCCGCACTTATGCATAGCCAGTCATTTCATTTTCGATATCAATCTCCGGGGATTGAATTTTTATAGGTAATATTCGTATGTTATTTAATGCTTTTTTTCCGAGTTCCAAAGCTATCTTATCTCGGACCCTACTGTAATGAAGTTCTGTAGTAATTGCAATTGTTATTTAATCCATAATACTTAAATAATTGCAGAAATCTATCTATATATATGGATAAGGCCAGGAAACCCTCATGTACCTTGAGATGCACTTCAAGAGTGTCCTGGGACCATATTTTTTAATTATAGATTCCACAATCGCTATTTGCCGTTTTGTAAGTGCAATTTGACCTCGTTCTTTAAGGTATTTTATATCTTTGCTTAAACCAATTACTTTATCTTTCACCGCTTTAATACTTACTGCAGCGCCTTTTGTTTATATTTATTCAATTCATATTTGGATGTACAGAAAAACCAAGGATCCTTTTTAAGATAGATTTTATTAAAATCGTCTTTCGTCCATTTGTTAAACATAATATATTTGTGATTGTTCTTCATTTATTTAAAATCCTTCTTTGGCATACAGAATTCGGGAGATATGTGCCGAGTTTGGGAATGGGTCAGTGTAGTTTATGGGGGATTATAATGTGGTTTAGTGGGAATAGAGGTAAATGTCTTGGTTTCCCCACGAAACGGGTGGGATTTGATTAACATATAAAAAAGAGGGTGGGATAAGCGAATGAACTAAGTTCATGAGCGGGTGGGATTTGGGATGAATAATATTGATAGAAAGATATATATTATTCAAGGGATATCCTTAAGTGATAATATGGTTATGCGAACATTTGAGATTAATAAAATATCTTTTTCAGTAGAAAAGAAGAGGCAAAAGGAAGTGCTTAAACAATTGAAAGAGCTATATGGAGATAGATTAAAAATAGCAAAAAAGGGTAATGAAATTAGTGTGAGTGGAGATTTACATAATTTTAAATTAAGAAGGAAAATCCTTTGGATTCTGAGTGGGGGCAAACATGGGAAGGATGTATAGGCCAGTAGAGCTTTTTACAAATGGCCAAAGTACAATCGCAGTTTCAATAATTGATACGGGATCTGATGAAACAGTAGTTAGTGAACGTATAGCAAAGAAATTAAAAGCAAAATCATATGGTAAATTTACTGCAATTTGTGCATCTCAGACGAAAGTTGTTGGAAAGTATGCTGATATAAAAGTAAAGGATAGTTGGAGTGGTTTGGAAGGGTTGATGGAAGTTGGTGTTTCCAATATACCATTTGACACTGATGACATAGATGATGAAGGTTTGGATGTAATTCTTGGTGTAGATTTTATCCAAATGACCGGATTAAAAATTGAATTTTTAGATTAAATTCTTCATTAATTTCTACGGGCAATAATATTTCTATTTGCTAATTGCCAAATAATCGCTAAAATCGCCAAGTAATCGCCAACTAATCGTTACTTAATCATTACTATCATTACCTTTTTCTTCAATTTGAAGTCCGATATGTCCGATAAATGTCCATTATCTGAATTTATATTTTCTTCTTTTCTTCTCACCAAATCTATAAATTCTAATTAAGCAATTAATAGTCATTTATTATGACTTTAGTCAATTGTTAGGCAATTCCTTGTCTAATATGAAATGCTCGCAAAGTTTAAATCATTACA
>CBFDAW010000192.1:0-6168 GCA_965602865.1 uncultured Thermoplasmata archaeon | reverse complement strand
TATTTGATATGAAAACTTTAGAGACTTTGCACACCCGTTGCAATCAAATTAGTGTATTTAATGATTTCTATAACTGATTGGTTAAAGAGGTGCTCATCTCGAGAATTTGTGTTATTTGTGTGAGAGTGTGTGGGTTTGGGAGTGTGGGAGTGTGGGCGTGTGTGGGCTCGGATGGGTTTTTCCTTCGCCCTCTTACCAGTGATTACCAATACAAATAAATCGTAACAGTCTAACTAACGATTAATCTCATATTAATATCGTAGTATACTCTCACTTCAAGCGAGTACAAACAACATCTCAGCGTAGAATACTCACGCCTTACTTTTTTATTCTTCCCAACATAAAATAATTCTATTCAAATTAACCTACCCGTCTCATAATCCAGGCACAAATTTGTAGGAGCAGCCTTAAGAGGTTTTTTACCGGTAGATGGATATAATATTAAAACAATATTGAACGAGACACAAATCGTTTAATAGCCAAATGAAAGAGGGGATATGACATATGGACTATAATTCATTATTTATTAACTTGAGTTGAATAGAAACATTAAAATACCAAAAATAAAGTACTATTATTCAAGAATCCTTAGGATTTTAATATTTTAATGATGAATCAAGTATGTAGGGGAAGAGTTATGATTAAAAAAACAAAGGAATCGAAGAACGAGAATAAAAAATCAACCATTGAATCTATCATGGTAGATACCAGAAAATTCCCACCGAGTTCAGAATTTCGCAAGCAGGCTAATATTAATTCCATTGCCGAATACAATAAATTATATAAACGTTCGATTGAAGACCCTGAAGGATTTTGGAGTGAGCTAGCGGAATCTGAGTTGGAGTGGTTTAAAAAATGGGATAAAGTATTATCCTGGGACCCTCCATTTGCCAAATGGTTCGAAGGCGGTAAATTAAATATAGCTTATAATTGTCTGGATAGACATTTAAAAACCTGGCGGAAAAATAAAGCCGCATTAATCTGGGAGAGTGAGCATGGCCAAAATAAGATATATACCTACCAACAACTACACAGAGAGGTATGTAAATTTGCTAATGTTCTTATAAATAATGGTGTGAAAAAAGGTGATCGAGTTTGTATTTATTTACCCATGGTACCTGAACTTGTAATCTCGATGTTAGCATGTGCACGAGTCGGAGCGGTACACAGCATTGTATTTGGTGGCTTCAGTGCCGAAGCACTTCGAGATCGAATCAACGATTCCAAGGCGATTTTGGTAATCACAAGCGATGGCAGTTTCCGCCGTGGAAAAAGGATTCCATTAAAAGCTAATGTAGATATTGCGTTAGTTAACTGTCCTACGGTTAGAACTGTGATTCTCGTGAATGTTGCCGGCTTGGAAATTAACATGAAAGGTGGGCGTGACCATTGGTGGGATGATGTTATGCCAAATGCTTCGCCATATTGCGAGTGCCAACCGATGGAGTCGGAGGATCCATTGTTTATCCTATACACAAGCGGCACTACAGGTAAACCAAAAGGGATATTACATACAACCGCCGGATATTTGTTATATGTTCATACTACTGCAAAATACATGTTCGACATGCATGAAGAGGATACATTCTGGTGCACGGCAGATATTGGTTGGGTTACGGGTCATAGTTATATCGTTTATGGTCCACTTTCGATTGGTGCATGCAGTGTGATGTTTGAAGGTGTGCCTAATTATCCACGCCCGGATCGATTCTGGGATATAGTAGAGAAATATAATGTTAATATATTTTATACCGCCCCCACAGCAATCAGGGCAATAAAGCGTGATGGTGATGAATGGGTAAAAAAACATGACTTAAGCAGTCTACGTTTGCTGGGTTCAGTGGGTGAACCTATTAACCCCGAGGCGTGGATGTGGTATTATGAAGTAGTGGGTGGTGGTAGATGCCCGATTATTGACACTTGGTGGCAAACCGAAACGGGAGGCGCGCTTATTACGCCTTTACCCGGTGCTATGACTTTAAAACCTGGCTCAGCTTCCAAACCATTTTTTGGTATAAAAGCAGAGATCTTTGATGAAGGAGGTAAACCCGTAGGTATAAATGAAGGTGGTTATCTAGTAATAACCAAACCATGGCCGGGGATGATACGTAATATCTGGGGGGATCCGGAAAGATTCAAGAAAACATACTTTGAAACTTATAAAGGGATATATTTCACTGGAGATGGTGCGCGAATCGATTCCGATGGCGATTTTTGGTTAATGGGTAGAGTCGATGATGTGGTTAATGTTTCCGGGCATAGGATAGGAACCGCAGAGGTTGAAAGTGCATTAGTAAGCCACCTGGCTATTATAGAAGCGGCGGTTGTACCCGTTCCACATGAGATTAAAGGCCAAGGTTTATATGCCTTTGTTACTTTAAAGAAGAATTGTAATCCAGATAACAAATTGAGGCTAGAGCTTATGAAACATATTACTAAAGAAATCGGGCCAATTGCAAAACCCGAGCTAATACAGTTTGCAGATGCATTACCGAAGACACGAAGTGGTAAAATCATGCGACGAATCTTAAAACAGATCGCAATGAATAATGAAGATATTGGTGATACCACAACTCTTGCTGACCCATCAGTTGTGGATAGTCTTATTGAGGATAGGAAAAATCTTTAATTTGAAAAGTTGGAAAAAAATCAGGGGATAGGTGTAAAAGATGTTAATGGTATTAAAATTATATCCAAAGGGAAATCAAGATAAAGTATGGGAGTATGTTTTGAACAATTTTGACCCTTCATGGAGTCTGACTGTGGCTCCAATTCAAATGTCCCAGCATATTGGCGATAATGTCGTTGGTATCTTGTTTAACGTTCTGGAGCTGGACCAGATCGTAAAGTTTTTAACATACCAGGTTGGCGAATGTGAGGAGATTATGGATACAAAAACCTTAATATTTATGAAACCCGTATTTTTACCATTGCCCAAAGATAGGACAAAAAGGTTACGAAGATTTACTATTCCGCTCCAGGTACATCCCAAATATTACGATGATGTGTATGATGAATTAATAGAAATTAAATACCCAAAGGATATTTTTCCGATATACATAACTTATACATTAGGTGAATGTGATATTCTGATTTCCATGGTTGGAAGAGATATAGAGAGTGTTCATGATTTTGTATCCCATAAAATAAGTCCAATGAAAGGAGTGGATTCTTATGTGGTCACGGAGTTTGGCAGGTCTAAACGTTTGATGTCCAAAGAAAAATGGCGAACATTACAGCGCTCAATGCTACATATACCTTCTTGGGCTGCCGGGGAATTACATGACAAATATCTGTACGATTATGATTTGTCACCACCGGAAGATGAATTCGCATTATCCGGTGCCATGGTAGATGAACTCTAGGTGTTTCGATTATAATGCCTAAATATTTAGCATGGTTTTTACATGAATAATACAGCGCTTTCATATAATGAAAAATTAATATTATACGGTTTGGTCAAATATCCATTGACATCGGATAACGAAATCTGCAATATTTTTAATATTAGAAAATCAACCTTTTCGACAATTAAAAAACGCCTGTTTCAAAAAAATTATTTTCGATCGATTCGAGTACCGATCTTTCAACATTTGGGTTGTGAGCTCTTAGTGGTAGCCTATGGAAAATTAAACCAAAATACTACTCTCAAAGAACGCCTTAATATTTCGAAAAAGCTTTGGCTCGGTATACCCGAACATTTCTATATCATCTCTGAGTCAAACCAGGCGATTATTCTATCTATTTCAAAAAATATCACAGATTTTGAGGAGCGATTTGAAGACATTACTCAGATTTATAAAGAATACGAGTTCTTTGAAGATAATGGGTTTACTACCATTCTATTTCCGTTCCAATTATTCCGGATCTTCAGCTTTTTTGATTATGCGCCATTTTTAAATCGATACTTTCAACTGGATTTCAAAACAGATGACGATATTAATATCGTTTCAAAAAAGGTCATGTGCACTGTGCGACACTATGAAATGACAAAACTTGAGAAACGGATATATTTCGAATTAATTCAAAATCCATATTATTCTGATTATAAAATAGCAGAAGTCGCCAGATGTTCACGACACACCGTATCACGAATGAAAACTAAGTTCTACAGCGAAAAATTAATGAGAACTACGCGAATAATAAATTTAGATAAACTCGGATTGAGTATCCTAGCATTTACCCATTCCCGATTTAATCCTAAGACTACTTTAAATGAACGTAAGAGGTATTTACAAAAGGTAGTAGACCTTCAGACACCCATCTTCAACATCTCCAGGCGATTGGAAGGTGTAATGTTAACACCATTTATTAATTTCGAAGAATACCAATCTATCCATGGAACAGTTACACGGTTCAGTGCCCGTGAGGAACTGCTTCAGAAGGACCCATCCACGATGTTATTATCGATACCAAGAATGACCACACTTAGAGATCATGATAACTCTTTGCTCGTGAAAAAGATTTTAAACTTATAAAGCTGGAACCTAGATCCGTGATTTATAAGAGAGAAATCCACTACCACCAATCAGTAGACTTGTAGAATTCTCTCCTTAAACATTAGATACGATTTTAATTATATCCATATTTTTAAGTTCATGATCGGCGCCGATTACTCGTTTGGTCCTGGCGTCTATTGCACGAATAAATTTCTCACCCAGGTCAGTATGGACCTTAAACGCAAGATCCTTTGCATTTGCCCCCCGCGGCATCAGGTATACATCCGGAAGCACATTACCGTCATGATCGGTTAGCTTGTGTTCGTCTTCAACGGGGTAGATCACTATTCGATCCAATAGTTTAAACACCGCTTCTTCTATGCATTGCTGTACACCAGTACCATGATTTGTTTCCAGAATCTCGCTAATTTTTTTCAAGCCGTTAAGCTGTTTATCGTTTAATTTCGATTCGTCAATAATCTTATATGATTCTCTACCGGGTTCATAATCGACTAAATTAGCATTACTAGCTCGTCGCAGTGCTAGTTCAGCTTCTGCACACGTTGGGATTACTATATAATCCTTGAGCTCCTGAAGGCATTTAATGTTCTCTGGTGGGGCTAGATCACTTTTATTCGCGGCGATGATTATTGGTTTACTATAACTCCGTATCCGGTCTGCAATCTCTACTAATTCCTCTTCGGACCATTTACTGGCTTTTTCTGAAAGGTCCAGACCACGTAGTGCGGGAATGATATGATTCTCTGTGACCCCGAGCCCGCTTAAATTAGCTGCTAATACTCGTTCAACTTTCTTACCATCCAGTTCTACTTTGCGTGATTGTCTGTGCCAATCTTTGAACATAATGCTCTTCATCCATTGTGTAATCTCCTTTTCAAGAAACTTCACATCTTCAAGTGGGTTATGTATGCCAACATCGCACGGGTTACCTTCGAGATCGGTACCACCACTGGCATCAATGATATGTATTAACGCTTCTGCTTGACGAACGTCATCTAGGAATTTATTCCCAAGCCCTTTACCCAGGTGTGCATCCGGAACGAGACCTGCTACATCTATCGCTTTAACTGGAACATACCGCGTACCATTGACACACTTCGAATTCTTTGGATTACATTCGGTTTCAAATTCATTATGTGGACACTCCGTCCTAACATATGCCACGCCACGGTTTGCATCAATAGTTGTGAAAGGATAACTGGCAATCTCAGCATTTGCGAGAGTTACTGCTGAAAATAATGTGGATTTTCCCACATTGGGTTTGCCTACGAAACCAAGTTCCAATTAAAACCTCCCGACGACACTATATCGGTTTCATAGTAGAAATATTTTTTTTAAGGATTTTGAATAAATCCCAAAACATAAATATTCAAAATTAATTGCCCGAATTAGTGATAAAATGCACGAAGTAGTAGAGAGATTTTTAAGGTATGTTAAGATAGACACCCAGTCAAAAGAGGGCGTGGAGGATAGATACCCCAGCACGGAAAAACAAAAGGACTTGGGCAAATTACTGGTAGATGAACTGAAAAGCATGGGGCTCGAGGCTGAGATGGATGAATACGCGTATGTATATTCAACACTTCCCGGCAATACAGAAAAGACCGTGCCAATAATTGGTATCATAGCACATATGGACACTTCACCTGACGCGCCGGGAGCAAATGTTAATCCGCAGGTTATTACGTACAATGGCGGTGATGTGGAG
>CBFDAW010000191.1:0-6179 GCA_965602865.1 uncultured Thermoplasmata archaeon | reverse complement strand
CCACGCATCCTCTTCAACACCAACTTCAAGTTTTGATCCTGATGTCCGTGTGGATAGCAGTACCGGTAATTCCGACCAGACTCGACCCACGGTTGGTGCATATGGCGCATCGGATGTTTATGTAGCCTGGTGTGATAAACGAATAGCTCCTGCCGGGGACATATATTTTGCCAAATCTACTAATAAAGGCTTGACCTTTGGCTCTGATTTTAGAATAGATAAAGCATCTTCAACCACTCCACTCCAGGATTACCCGGATTTGGCGGTTAATACTGAAGGTGTCATTCATGTAGTCTGGAAGGACCACCGATCGTCTCGCAATGCAGACACTAGGTCATCGCGGGCTAGTCATAAGATATACTGCATAAACTCTACAGATGGCGGTTCAACCTTTTCCAACACCGACATACGCGTGGATGATACTGGAAGTACTACCGAAAATGGTGAAAAATTTGCACCTGCAATTACGGTCAGAGGAACAAAAAATATATATGTGGCTTGGCAAGATAGAAGAAACGGAAACGACGATATTTATTCTTCCTTCTGGGGTAAAGCCAGTGAGATGGTGGGAACTGCACCCAAGCTTACGAATGGATTAGTAAAAAATGGAACTACGGGTGAAGATATAGAAGTGGCTGGGATACAGGACGAATTGAAATTTTTAGTCACTTATACCGATATTGAAAACGATCCGCCTGCTGCTGGTTTTCCTAAGTTATATATTTACACTGATCAATCACTAACAACCCAGGCACCCAGCAGCCCTTTTACTATGTCCGTACAACTGGCAGAAGATGGTGATTATACTAATGGTGAAACCTATTATCGTAAAATAATCTTGAATGAGGAGCATGACTATTATTATCAATTTGAGGCAAAAGCTGAAACCGGAAACCTAACAGTAGTTCAATCTATTATTTACTTAGGATTGAAGATCGATAATTCATTACCCACATTTTCAGACCCAACACCTGAATCTAATATTTGGGTCAAAACTGACGCCGTGGAATGTTCCATTTTAATATCAGACCAAGGTGGAAGCGGGGTGGATTTATTATCTATTGCATATCGCAGTATGAAGAACGGTACTTCTGGATTCGGTAAATGGCGAACTAATGTTGATCATAAGACCAAAGACAAAGGTTATAAATGCTCTGCAAATATCAGTTTAGCCGAAGGTACTGAAAATTATATTCAGTGGAATGCCACGGATAAGATTGGTAAAAGATATGGTCTATACAATATATCCGAACTATTTGAAGTAAAGGTCGATACCACCCCAGTGATATTTAATGACCCAATACCCGACGTTGAATATTGGCAAAATAAGAAACTAATTACTTGTAGTATAACAATAAGTGATCTTGGCGGCAGTGGTGTGAACGCATCCTCAATCGAATATTACTATCGAGCCAATGGTGAAATGACCTACTCCGGACCATATTCTACGGAGGTTATACAGAATAACGAAACTATCATCGTTTCCACACCGGAGCCGGTATCATTTGAAAATGGTGAAGGAAATTATATTAAATGGTCTGCCTCTGACCTAGTGGGTAACCTTGCGTTTTCAGAAGAATTCCAAGTCAAGATAGATATAACCCGGCCAACCAATACACCACCGGAAGCACCGGATTGGCTCAAACCAGTTAACACCAAAGATTCAACGCCGCGAATTGAATGGGGGTCGGGATATGATGCCGATGATGACATACTTAAATATTACATCCAAATTGGTACTATTTCAAATGGTAATGATATTGTAAAATGGACATTTACTGGCACCAATAAATATTATAATGTAAAATCAAATTTAATCGTGGGTTCGTATTATACTCAGATCAAGGCATTTGATGGTTTAGATAATTCTTCAGTATTTCAACAAGTTATGAATATCACAAACATCGGCGAGGATCCACCAGGACCGCCAAGTGCAATTTATCCCAATGTTACATCCAATCATAAACCTACGATTACGTGGGATGGTCCTGACGATAATACAAGTGCTCAGATTTTTTATTTTATTCAAATAGGTACGACCTCGGGTAATAATGATATTAGACCCTGGTACAGTACGGGGGTAGAAAAAAGATTTGATGTACAGACTAAATTGGATGATGGAATTTATTATATTCAGCTCATGTCTGCAAACGATGCAGGTACTTCTTTCGCATATGAAGAAACTCTTAAAATTGGTTCATTCAATCCGGAGTTAGAGGTTCCAACGGAATATACCGTAAATCAAGGTCAAACCGCATCAGTTAAAATTACTTTAAAGAATGGTTGTAATATTGAAGATCTTATTACTTTGAATATAACTGGAGAATTAACTACCAAAGCCTCGGTCACTATCTCGACCTCACCGCAATCTCCAATGCTTCTTCAACCAAATGAGACTAAGAATATTACAATTTTAATTAATTTACCTTCAGATATTAAAGTTGGTGATTATGAAATAAATATCCGTGCAACATCCGAGGATGGCGAATCAAAATCATTTACACATACGTTAATTTTACATATAAAAAGCGTAGACGGTAAGAAAAACGGTGACGATGGTGTTACTGATGAGTCTTCTGGTGATAGTTCTGCTGTATTTTTATTGGCACTTATAATTATTATTATAATTATTGTGATTTTGGTGGTAGTAGCCGCTGTTGCTGCTAAGAAAAAGCGATCAACCAAAGAAAAAGAAGATTTTTTCCGAGAAAAAGATGAGTATAATAAGGTCTATGGGCCGCAAAGGGGGGAGCGTGGTGGCGGCGGTTTTCCCCCAAGTGCTGGTTCTGGCCTAGGCCCAAACAATGGTGAAGGACCAGGTTCAAAACCAGGTGGCAAAAGCGATTATGACTTTTATTATGATGAAATAAAATAATCTCGATTAAGAGCTGATATTTATATGATAATCATAAAATTTGGCGGGAGTATAATAACAGATAAATCTAAAAAAGGAGTATATAATACAGCAGCTACACGACAATTACTCGGTGAACTTCGTAATGCCTATGAGGAAAAGAAAGAGGTAAAAAAAAATAAAAAAATGAGTGAGGTAGATCTCGATTATAATCTAATATTAGTCCATGGAGCCGGGTCATTTGGTCATATTTCTGCTAGAAAATATCAACTTGATTTTGGATACAGGAAAAGAACACAATTAATTGGATTATCTGAAGTGCATAGAGATGTGCGCGACTTGAATCTGAAATTCATGAATGATCTGCTTTTATTCGGTTTCCCAGGGATATCCATACCACCGATGGTCACCTTAAGAAATAGAGCTAGAGTGATAAAAAACATGGACACCGAGATCTTTCGTAGAGTACTGGACATGCATTGTATTCCGGTCACATTTGGAGATGTGGTTCCCGATGATGCGCAGGTGTTTTCGATTTGTTCGGGGGATTCAATTATTAAAAGATTAGCTGATGTGTATAGACCCTCACGGGTAATATTCATTTCAAATGTTGATGGATTATACACTTCTAACCCGGAACTAGATCCAAATGCAGAATTAATACCCATACTCACCCAAAAATCATTCTCAAATGCGATCACCACCAAAAATACCAACCCGGATGTTACCGGAAGTATATACCTTAAATCTAAAATCGCATTAGCTCTCGCCCAACGGAATATTGAAACCTATATTATAAATGGTAAAATAAAAGGTAGACTAAGTGCAGCCATAGGCGGGGAGAAAGTAATAGCTACTATTGCCAGAGCTTGATTTATATCTTGAAAAAGTATAACGGGCAATACCAGAAATAATCAAATATAATAAACGAATATGGTACTATTCAATATCGATTATTAAACCTGGTGAGATTTAATGAATAAGAATCGAAAAGCAGAACATGTCGACATTTGTGCAACTAAACCGGTATTAGCAGATTCTAATTATTGGAATGACATTTTTCTGATCCATCAATCATTACCAGAACTTAATAAAAAAGATATTGATCTTACTTCAACACTATTCAAAAATAAATTACAAGCACCAATTATAATTTCGGCAATAACAGGCGGGTATTCCAAGGCAAAAAAGATCAATTCGAATTTAGCTTGCGCTGCTGCCGAATTCCAAATCGGCTTCGGAGTTGGCAGCCAGCGACCTGCTCTGGAGAATCACAAATTTATTGATTCATATGCCATAGTAAAAGAATTTGATATTCCATTTGTGATAGGTAACATCGGTGCACCTCAACTGGTTCGACAGAGTGAAAAATATGATCCATTTACTATCGAGGATGGAAAAAGGGCAATAGATATGATTGACGCGGACATGCTGGCAATTCACATGAATTTTGTTCAAGAGATCGTTCAGCCAGAGGGGGATATTAACGCGTTCGGGTGCCTGGAGAGGATTAACGAATTCGCCGTTGAATTACCGATTCTAGCAAAAGAAACGGGTGCGGGAGTATCCAAAGAAATGGCAATGAAACTTAAAACAGCACAAGTTCGCGGCATCGATGTTGGTGGTTTAAGTGGAACAAGTTTTTCTGCGGTTGAAACATATAGAGATCAGGCTCGGGGCGATGAACTGCGACTTAGGTTAGGTCAGACCTTTTGGAATTGGGGTATTCCGACACCAGTATCTTTAATTGAGGCAAATGTGGGTTTACCATTGATAGCGACGGGTGGAATCCGAAACGGTCTGGATGCCGCAAAAGCACTATGCTTGGGTGCCTCGGCTGCCGGCATCGCCGGTAGATTATTAAAACCTGCATTGAAAGATGCAAAAAGTGTAATAGCAGAACTCGAATTAATCATCGAAGAATTACGCAGTGCATTATTTTTAATTGGTGCGGGGTCGGTTAGACAAAGCAAGAAACAACGAATCGTTACTACGGGAAAAACAAAAGAGATTTTAGAATCACTGGGGTATAAAAAATAAAACTCTATTTCAAAAATGATTTTGTTCAATATTTAAATTTCGATCAGATAATCAAATACGCGGTAATAATCGACCATAGATAATTTTCAATAATAATGCTAACCATATAATTGGGAAGATAATTAAGAATAATATTCCAAAAAGGTCGATTATGCCAAAAAACAAAATAGGTACAATTGAATAAGATAATATCTCATGAAGACCAATTCTACGTAATAAGGTATCGCGATTAAAAAAAGGTGCATTAAAAATTCCAAAGACTAGTACAAAATTTATCCCTAGTAAAAATAGTATAAAAAATATCTGTAACATATTCACTTTTAACCACAGGAAAATAAACGGAATAAAGACAATAATGAAATGTAACAATTTCAAGCTATAAATATAAATTTGAAAACTGGGGGTGACATGAAGTCTATTATTTATTAATTCCACACCCATTCGTAACGGTGTGGTGGAAACCAAACTGAGTTTATCATGTGATATATCTTTTAACCCCGCTAGAATATTTTGAATAAACAACTGGAAGAAAGCTAAACCAGAGATAATAAACAAAAGTTGATGTGGTTTGGTAGATACTGCAAAACCACCAAATAAACAAAGTGAGCCTGTCCAAAGGGCTAATGCAAGATCAGACCCACGAACTGATTTACTCGTCAAATCGTAGATACCAATGGATAGCCATGACAGGGTATAAAAAACCAACCCAAATAGCCCAAAATATCCGCGAGACAGCATCAGATATATAATTAGAATATATCCAAGAATCACTCCACTGAAAGCATAGATAATCGCTGCATTTTTTGAAATAGTACCTGATACCAATGGTTTATCTTTTAATAGAGTTGATCTGGAATCAATATCTATGTCCATGTATTCATTTAATACGAATCCGAAAATATGAGTGCATAGACCTGCAAGAAAGATTATAATTAATGTTGGAATTTCGATCATACCTACCGATATTGCCCCCAGAACAGGGGCGAGCCCGGATAATACTGACGAATGTAATCTCGCAAGTTTACAGTATTCTTGAATTATAGACATTGGTATGGTAGATTAATTATAAGATTAAATATATTTGCAATAAAGAATTTAGGTTTCTTTTGTAAATTTGTGCTTGTTTTATATGGCTAGTGGGTTAATTTGAATAGAATTAATTTATGTTGATTAGTCTAGTAGAGATCCGAGGGGTTAGAATTCCATATTCGTCATTAATATATCGAGGAATTCTAAGCTTCAACATTTTTCTTTAAAAATTATTTTAAGCTAATAATTCTTATAA
>CBFDAW010000190.1:0-6195 GCA_965602865.1 uncultured Thermoplasmata archaeon | reverse complement strand
AACAATGCCATAAAGTAATGATTGATCGAATATGTCCGCCTCTTTCTTTATTATTTTAATATCAATATCGTTTTCGGTCGTGGGCTCGCTTTCGGTTAAACCATCTTTACCATAGTACACAACATTACTGGGCATAGACTCGTCCAATACTTTGATATAATATTCCAATCCACGAGTGGTAACCGAATCTGAGGAAATTTTTGTGGAAAATATGTAGTCATTTTCATCCATTGGTTTGCTTGTATATACAGCATCCTTGGGGGTTTTATAATATAAAAACACCTCTTTAATACCGCTATGTATGTCTTTTACTTCAATAGTAATTATTATTTCTTCACCGGAAATGCCTTTTTGAACGGGTTCATGGGTCATTGTCGGGTTACAGGTGTCCAACTTCAAGGTTACAGCAGTATAATTCTCATAATTTGTATTCCCGGCTTCATCCTCGAGCCAGATATAAATCGTATTTTCTCCCTCTTTCATATCAGTTATACTAATAGGCTTATCCAACGTCCAAGTCCCATCTGCTTGGTCGGTGGGTGGCGTCGGGTTTGAAAAATAATATGCACCGGTTTTAATGCCCGAGAGATCATCGGGTTCACTCCAGTCTATTGAATAATTATTTTCAGATGTCCATATCGCAGGAGTAACAGTTACTTCTTCTGCATTTTCAATGGTTGTGTCTATTTTTAAAATATAAATACCACTATATGGTCCCCAAACACCATCGTGATTTTGTGTTTTTACTCTCCAATACCAAATACCGTCAGATATAGGTTCAGAATGAACATATGCACAGGTGCTAGTAGTAACTTCCAGACTATCATAATCTATCGATGTAAACTCATTATCATCATCCAGTTGTAACTGAAAGCCGTTTTGTGGATTGAAATCTGTGCCGTTATATTCCCAATAAAATGATGGTTCATTACTATTCACCCAAGTATCATTATATGGCTCTTCTAAAATTGGAGGACCCGGCATTACATTATACATTATCGAAACATCGGTTAACCTTGGCGTATCATCTTCATTGGTTGTACTAAAATGTGCTTTGTACTGGATCCATCTATCTCCATTGTGTCCCGACCAAATCTTTGCTGGCGAAGTCGTATAAAAAGTTGATTCTGTTCCATCATTACCTAGAAATTCTTTATTTTCGATTTCTAATTCGGTTGAAGCGCTTCGAAGTTGAAATTTTAAACTTGCATAAGTAGTTAATGTAACATTCCAACTCAGTTTGCCATACGGTGGTGAATTTGATCCGGTATCAAATGGTGCAGAGATAAATGTACCAGTTTTCGTATAGATGGCAAAATTATATTGCCATGTATCATCTAGAGTATTTTCATAATCATATCCACCAAATAGCATGACTTTATACTTATTATGAATGGATGCCATGGTATGATAACCTCTTGCCGGTGGTTTTGTCGAAGGCAATTGTTTTGTCCAGGTATTATCACTCAAATCATATATCCAAGTATCGTTAAAACTATCCTCAGAATCCAGCCCACCATTAAGCACCACTTTATCAGTTCCATAAATCGTTGCCATAGCATGCCCAGCTCTGGCACTGGGTTTGTTCTCCGGCAATCGTTTCGTCCAAGTATTATCGCTTAGGTCATAAACCCAAGTCTCTTGGTCAAAACTACCGTCATATCCGCCAAAGAGCACCACATTGTCGGTTCCATCTACCGATGCCATTGCTTGATTTTGTCTACCACTTGGTTCATTCACAACGGTTTGTTCACTCCAGCTATTGTCATTTATATCATAAATCCAAGTTTCCTTGAATAAACCACTTGTCCAGCTTGAGCCACCGAATAGTAATATTTTATTGGTTCCATCTATATACGCCACTGTATGTCCATATCTACCTTGTGGATTTGTTGAAGGTTGTTTATTTGTCCAGGCATTATTTCCCGCGTCATATATCCAGGTATCCCCTAATTCACCACTACTATAATTAATGCCACCGAATAGAAAAACATTTTCCATATCATATATTGCCGTCATGGCATGATACTGTCTACCCATTGGTTTGGTTGTGGGTGATTTCTCAGTCCAGGTATTATCACTGGAATCGAATATCCAAGTATCATCCATGTTAGAAGATCCACCAAATAGTAGCACCTGATCCGTTCCAAAAATCGTTGCCATATCATGCGAATATCTAACCGTTGGGCTTGTAGAGGGCACCATATCCTCCCAACCATCAGTCGAATCTAATCTCAATTCAGAATCTTCATCCGTATTAAAAATTACAACATTATTCATTGTTCCTTTTTTAAAATCAGTCTCAGAAGTCTGGGTCCATGTGTCCGCAGCCGTTACTGAGAAGAATGGGGTATGTAATGGCATTATTATCAACAACCCAAAGCATATTAGAGTTGCAATCATTAGTTTGGAGAATATTTTATTCTGATCGAATTCTGTAATCATTTTAAACCACCTGGTTGTAAATCTCAAATAATTCTCAATAATATACTAAGTCTGATTTCTTTCCCCCCTGTTGAATTAACAGGTATAATTCTTTAGCTCATCCTTTAATCTTTTTCCCGATTTTTCCTTCAATGATATTCCTTTTTATATATAAATGAATTTCATGTTTTTTCATTACCTAAATCGTCTGGATGAGCGTGGTCCAGTTTTTAACCGACGGTTGACAGTAATTTTATTCACTCGACCATTTCCATGACCATGGCTAGCATATTTTCTTTTACCTGTGGCTAGTAGATCACTATTATTAATCTTAATTCCATTGTTACCGTTTTTATTCCTGTTGGGGTTTTTGGGTTTGTTAGGCTTTTTACCACTTACTAAACTCAAAGCAATAAGAATAATAATTACTATGAATATCAAAATACCCGTGATGGTCTCTGCGGTAAAGAGCGGCTTGGGTTTGGCTTTTTCTGGTTTTACATCTTTGAATTCAAGATAACTTTTAGTATTTTCTCTCATCCAGATCCCGGTCTCGTTCTCTTTTGAATGACCGTTATATTGTCCTTTTACAAAATATGATTTATTATTTTTTGTATTCCAGCCGGATTTCATAATGGTATTAGCCAGTAATGCAAATTTCACTTGCCCATTTTGGTCACTAATGCCTTCTTCCTTTCGTGCATTTGTGATAAAATCACATACTGTCACCGTAACGTCGGGTAATGGCTTTGACTTATTATCCAATACTTGTACCTCCAACCACCAATAGATATAAATTTTTGCATCTTCCTCTACTATTACCTTCGGCGGATTCTCACCTAAGGTACTGCAGTTGATTAAGTACGCCTCCGAGGTACCTGTAAAATGCAACGGTGCGTTAAAGCTCGAGTTATAAGCATCCAATCTTCTACCACGAGTTAGATCGTTTAATTCAGCCTCATTACCAATTATGGTCGAATCATAAATCTTAATGGCGAGCGGGAAGATCGAACAATGCTCCACAGTAGAAGAATGGAACACCACAATATCTAATGAATTTCGTAATTCAGAATTATCAAAATGAGTGTCGTAGGTTTCTAAGTTCTGGCAATTCTCGATATCTAGCTGTGAGATCACCGAGGAGCGAATCTTCAAATCGGTTACCATCTCGTTGATCTTTAGGATATTAACATTACATCCATCTAGCTCTAATTCATCGACGGAGTCTATACTTAATTTTTGAATTTTCGCAGAGGATAATTTACCTGAACCCAGAGAATTAATGGTTGAATCATTGATTGTTGTGTTAGTGTAAGAATAAAGATTACCACATGAGCTAACCTGAAGACCAGTTACCTTTGAATCCTTGATAATAATGTTCTTACAGCTATTGATCTTTAAATCTCGAAAATCTGGATTTGATATTAAAGATAACTCTTTACAAGAGATTGCAAATTCATCGGTATCAATAAATCCCTGTTTGATAACCAACTTCGAGTCACCATATGCATTAATTTTATTGGCATTGATTATCGAGCTATCGGTCAATTCAAGTGACGACTCGTCCCCAATATCGATCACCAGTCCCCCGACACCTGGTGAAATAACGCTTGAGGCTACCTGAATAACCGCGTTATTACGCGCGTTGATTTCACTAGCTTTCAGCTCACTGCTCTTTTCGATAATCAGCTTTCCGTTGTCCTCCAGGCATATGTTTAGTGCATAATTGCTTTGTAACGTACCTTTTTGTATGCGAAGTGTGCCATTGTTTTTTATTGTAATATTACGCTGGTGATCGTATTTCTGCAATAGCTCAAAAGTGGCAGAGTCCCTAATACGAAGTTCACCGGAACTGTTGATCACTATCGGAAGTTCGATTGATATATTTTCCACGATCTTTTTTGAGGTGTAAATATACCAAATATCCGGTTCTTCGGAACCACGAGTTTTCTCATTCGAAGAGTCATCATTTGGCACATCCTGTGCAATCACTGGAGCTATAATCCAACCAGCACAGAATATAGCCAAAAGCATTAAAAAGATTCCCATCTCAAAATTTCCCATCCAACCAAAAATACCTTTTTTCATAAAGATACCTGGGTATAGTGAATTGATATATTGTTATTTATACTTTTGGATGAAAACTGGCTTTTTTTTGATTTTAACTCAGCTTTATGACCTGTGACTAATTTGATTAAATTCATTTTTTAAGCGGTCCACCTTAATAATATTTCCCAGGTCATCATAGATCTTAATCGCTTTTTCCAAATAGCTCTTGGCGGCTTTTAACTCACCAGAATCCCGGAGCATAAATGCAAAATTGAAATAATTTTGTGCAAGCATCTCAGGTGAATTGATCTTCTTGGAGATACTTATCGCTGATTCGAAATAATTCTTTGCTTTATTCCAATCACGTTTATGCCTATAGATCATGCCATATACCATAAGCGTATTTGCTATCATTCGTTTCTCATCGGTTTTTTTGAAGATTTTCATTGCTCGATCACAGCACTTTAATGCAGCATCCAATTGTAGTTTATGTGAGTAACATTCAGCCGCATTTGATAAGCTATACCCCACACCGATTATATCTCCAATCCGTGTAGAGATCTCGATGCGTTTATTATAGTATTCCAGTGCTAATTCTATCTTATCTCCCTGTTTACAATACGCCACACCGATACGGTTGTAAACATCCGACATCTCATAGATATGTCCGGTTTTGTTCAGAAGCTCTATACTTTTCTTATAAAATTCAATAGCTTTATCATAAGTGCCTTGATCCACATACACATCACTTAATCCCGTGTAGGTCTTCGCCATACCAGGTAAAAAGTTTATCTTTTTTGCATATTCCATACATTTATTAAAATATTCGATTGCCTGGTCGTACTTACCGGTTCGATGTGCCACTGAACCCAACCAAAAATATGTATTTGCTATTCCGTAGTCATTCTTTTGTGCTTTTGAAATCTTCAATGCTTCGTTCAGGTTCGCAATTGAGTTAGTCCAATCACTGCGCCGGAAATATATTCTTGCCAAATTGCGATGAGCTTCTGATTGTTTACTCTGGTCACCGATTATTTTACCGAGCTTTAGGGCATTGTCATAATGGAAGAGAGCTTCATCCCACTCGCCTAGGATTGTCAAGATGTCGCCTTTAAATAATAAAATACTACACCAATTTTTATCGTCAATGTTTCGTTTCTCGAATAGGTTTAAAATATAAAGGAACTCATCTAGATATCCTTTACTGATAAGTTCGACACCGTATTCAAGCACAAGATCAAGTGCTTCGTTGTACATCTCTGCATTAATATAATGATACTGTGCCTCGATCAATGATAAATGTTTACTTTCTCCGATCTCCTGTGATGGGTCAAATTCTAATTCTGGAGATGTCGAAGGCTTTCGCTTTGAGCAGGTGGATACAATCTTTTCTTTTTCCTCAATATACGCCAACCGCTCAAACTCAAGTATATAATATTCTGCCGCTTTTGCGTGGTATTGCTGTTTGATTTTGGGATTAAGTCGATGGTAGAAGAATTCCTTGACAAGGTCGTGGGCTATGTATCCATTTGCTGTTTCTGTCAATAGGCTGTGGTCCAATAAATGGTCAAGAGTTGAATAACTTATATTCTCATCGATAAAAAATTGCTCGGATGGTACGGGGTATCGAAAAACTGAGGCGATATTAAGTAGTATTCGTTCATTAGGATTCAATTTAGAGAATATTTCAGTATGAATGTATCTCATACTGTCAGTCTGTCC
>CBFDAW010000189.1:0-6214 GCA_965602865.1 uncultured Thermoplasmata archaeon | reverse complement strand
ATTAATACCCAAAGTTATGATATGAAAATTCATCTTAATTTTTATATTATTAGCATTTATTAATAATTCGTATTGTTAAGTAGAAATAGGTACGATTATCTTGGTTTCGGAATCTTGGATCACCTTTACATCTATTCCATAAACCGATCGTATGTTTTTTGGTGACAAAATCTCTTTTCCACCGGATGCGAAGATCTTACCATTTTTTAACATTAGGATATTATCACAGTATCGAGTCGCAAGATTGAGGTCGTGAACGGATATCAGCACCGTAACACCATGCAGGGATAGGTCACGGATAATATTCATCACTTCAAGTTCGTGCCTGACATCCAAGTTGGCTGTAGGCTCGTCCAGCAGCAGTATTTTGGGTTCCTGGGCTAGGGCTCTACCTATGAATACCTTCTGCTTCTGACCGCCGCTAAGTTGATTGATATCTTTCATGGCAATATCCATAATATCCAGCTGTTCAATGACGTTGTTCACGGTTTCAAGGTCGCGGCTTGCGGGAGACCAGTTCATATGTGGTATCCTTCCCATTAAAATAGTATTAAAAACCTTTGCCGGGAACCGCCCCGTCTCCATCTGGGGAACGTATCCTATATTCCTAGCGACATCATTTCTTGACATCGTTTTCATATTCTTTTTATCAAAGAGTATAGACCCTCTGTAAGGTCTTAGGATACCATTGATGCACTTTAAAAGTGTAGTCTTCCCGGACCCGTTGGGACCTATAAGCCCGGTCACCTTTCCTTCTTCAACCTTAAAACAGACATTCTTCAGGACATCTATTCCATTGTAATGGAACCTTATATCATTAATTTTCAATATCACCAGTAATCCCTCCCTTTAATAACAAGGAAGATGAATAAAGGGGCACCAAGAAACGAGGTTAGAATTCCAACCGGAAGAACTATGGGTGCCAAAATCAATCTTGCAACTGTATCCGATACTAAAAGCAGCAGTGCCCCGCCAAGGATCGAACCCACCATAACGAACCTCTGGTCTCCTCCGATTGCCTTTCTGATCATGTGTGGTACTACTAATCCGATGAATCCGATTATTCCTACGAAAGATACAATTAATGCAGTGACCAGTGACGCGATAAGAAGCCCGATTATCCTCACACTTTCTACCTTGACCCCCAGACTTTTGGCGGTCTCTTCACCGGCGTCCATAGCATTGTAGTTCCAGGAATTATATATAAAATATGCCATAGCTGGCAGTATCACAATCGAAATGATAATAAGTTCATTCCAGGATGTACGACCGACATCACCAAAGGTCCAGAATATGATGGAAGAGAGCTGGACATCATCAGAAAAGTATTCTATTGCAGTCGTTCCCGCAATAAACAGTGAACCCATGGCAACCCCGGTTAGAATCATTGTTTCTGGGGATGCACCCTTGTACTTGGCAAGAAATATTATAACGCCGGTCGATATCAATGAGAAAATAAATGCCGAAATCGTGATGATATATGGATTGTTGATGTAGACTGCATCGGAGAAGGCGCTTTGATGGCTGCCAGCACCTAGTATCACTATCGCAAAGGCGGCACCGAACGCCGCCGCATGTGTAGTGCCGAGAGTGAATGGAGATCCGATTGGATTCCTCAAGATGCTTTGCATGACGGCTCCGGAGACCGCAAGACCCATCCCCGCAACGATAGCGGTTATAATTCGGGGTAACCGGATGTTCCAGATTATTACATTCCAGGGCTCCTTACCCTGACCAAACAAGTTCTTTAATACATCCAAGGCGGGTATCCTGACCGAGCCTAAAGATACAGCTATAATAGAAGAAATCAACAAAGCTATGCCGAGGATTATTAAGAATGTTATTCTCTTTCCGACAAATTTATTATAATCCTTTAGAGTTTTTTTCTTGGATTCCATTTGGACTCAACACGTTTTCGTAACTTACAATTCAATTTTCTTGAAACCACCGTACATTGATACCATGTCATTATAGACTGCCATCCCCAGCATCTCGGCATATATCTTATCCGCCTTTACCTTTGGATCGATGTTCTTGAACTCGTCCGGATAAAGTATGGTACCGATGTAATACGCGTTAGCCAATATCGTGGCGAAGTTGGCAGCGTACCAGTTATAGGGCATAACCCCATATATCTCTCCATTCTTTTTCGCATCCAGGGGATCATATGAGGAATCTTTGAAGTCCTCAAGCACCAGCGATTCCCCTCCTTCGTCCACAAAAATGATTTCCGGGTTCCATTCCAGCAGTTTCTCCTTGTCTATGAACGCATGATCGGTTCCTACTTTCTCAGCAACATTCTTGGCGTTCACAAACCTCAGAGACGAGTAAGTGGGTTCCGTGGATAGAATTCCATGGGTTCCACGGTAGCCAATACCTCCAATGTAACAAGTTGGCTTCTCGGAATCTGGTATGTCTTTGGTCATATTGTTCAATTCAAAGATAGTGTCATCGATGTAATCAATCAGCTTTTCCGCTCTACTACTCATGCCCATCACCTTTCCAACCAACCGTAAAGCCGAATAGAATGTAGCCTTGTTATTACTCAGATCACCGTAATCGATGGCCACTACAGGTATCCCCGTCTTGTGCTGAAGTTCGTCCGTGTCCTCTTTTGTGGTATATGTCCAAATGATCACGTCCGGTTGCCGGCCGACTATTAACTCGGCGTCACCGCCATGAATGGGGCCTATTGACGGAAGTTTTACAAGTTCCGGATGTGCGTAGTTATAAGGTCTACCGCCGTCGAATTCGGTTTCCTCGACGCCAACGACTTTGGAAGCGCACTCCAGGTAAACGAGAAGCCTCAACGCTCCCGCCTCGATACCAACAACCTTTTCTATATCCACGGGAACCTTGACGCTCCTTCCAAGCATGTCCGTTATATTCTGAGTGACCCGAGTTTCCTTATCTGTATTGCTATTTATGCAACCCGCGCTCAATAACACCACGATCAGTAACGATGTAATGATGAAAAATATCAACGGTTTCTTCATTTTACTAACTCCTATCCGTCGATTCGTTCGAGCAAGGTATGCACAATTTACTTCCATTTTGCTCAACGATTCGGGTCGCCATCGTGGGTTCCTTGCATTTTTCGCAGATTATACTATCGAATATCCGTGCCTTTTCCGGGGGGGGCATATTGATTTCCTTCACGTCGAAGATCTCTTCTCCCAACTCAAGTACCTCTATGGTCCGCCGTATATGATTTTTCCAAAACTCGTCCATATCCTCTGGAGTTGCCGTGTTGTTTCTCATTTTCTCGAACAGATCTTTCATTCGATCCCGATCTTCGGTCTTGTAGACGTCTGGTTTCAAGGACAACCTTAGAGCCTTTCCCAGGGTCCTATTGAAAAAAGTGAACACTGATTTTCCGTGGTCATGGAAGATAAGATTTCCCTTGCCAAATGTACATCCCGTGAGCGCTTGTATCCCGTCCACACCACAAGCGTCGTTCTCGACTATGGTCACCAGTTCCTCGTCTTCGGCACGGCGTGCATCCCTCAATGCGATCTTGCTTGCGATGATCCCCACCGCCAGCCCCGGACAGATATGGCCATGGAACTCTGCGGACCTTTTTGAAAGTCGATATAGTTCTTCATCTATTCCTTGCGATTGTCTTAAGATTTCAAGTCCTCGAATTTCTTTATTTTCATTATCCCGGTTCTCCATATTCCCGTCCCCGTAGCATCATTTTATTTTTCGTGTTACTGTCAATGCCAATTGAATATAAATAGTTTCTGGTAATAACAAATTCAATTTTTTAGCCGTGACCTTAAAACCTTTAGCCTTCTTTTTTTGAATTGAGGAGCCTGCCCGAGAAATAAATCCCGATTGCATAGATGACCATTTCGCTCCTAAAAAGTAGGGCTTTTTCAGTGATGACATACCATCTTATGCAGAAAAAGGTTGAGAAAACCGATTACTCGGGCAGGCTCTGAGATTACTTCAATTCTTTATTTAAGAACCCCCTAATGAAGAAATTGATTTGTGTCTATAAAAAATTGTTACGCAAGAATGGTGAAGATTTACGCAATTTTTTTATTTAACGGCTGGTGGGTACGTGAAATAAAGTCTCTCAGAGTTATTTAATCATTCTTCATTATAATCGGGATACTGCCGCGGAGCCTTTCCTTTACTTTTCAGGATTAAAGGGTACATCTTATCTTTCCGGATCTCACCGAAATCGTTTACAATAATGTCAAATCGATGGTCATCACCAAAATCAAAAATAAAAAGAAACTTCTGCTTCTTTTTCAGACTGAGATCTTTAAGTTTTGTGGAGGATGATTTGGGTCTTTTCCCATAAAGATCAGGCTCGGTACTGCAGGAATATTCCATTTTTCTATCCTTTGAATAAGGAATATTATCGAAAAAGAAGGAATACATATGAGATTCACCCCATTCAAATGACTTAAAGATGATTGCTTCGTGTAAATCATCAAGTGTTTGGGTTTCTTTCAATTCGATTTTTCTGGTAACTTCTTTATCATACCCACAACCACATTGTCCCAGATAATTAACATCAAAAATAATTGTGTTTTTACTTTTAATAAATCTCTAATTTAACAGATATTTCCACAACGGTATGTAAGAGATAGAGTGCTTCCCCACTTTCTCTTGGCCTTCTTTTTTTTCTGAAATTATCAGTCCATTTCTTATGTTCAATTTTTCCATTGCTTCATTAAGGCTTCTTAGTTCACGCTCTTTTTTTTCTGGATCAAAATCGTAACATACCTGGATCGCAATTTCTAATTTGGTACCTTCTTTAACGATGAAGTCACATTCTCCTTTACCTTTCCAATAATACACTTCTTTTCCTTTTCTTTGAAGATCTAAAAACACCGCATTTTCATATAATCGCCCAAGATTTTCGGAAAAACGAAAGCCTGTGCTTGCATAAAATCCAGTATCACAAATGTAGATCTTTTTTGGGCTTAACTGCTGCGCTCTAATAGAATAATCGAATTTCGGAATATAATGAAAGAGAAATATCTCATTCAAATGTCCCATGTAAGTGTTCAGAGCATCCAGAGAAAGGCCGTAAGTCCTAGAGTATTTTCTAGGACTGAAAAGTGCTCCAATATTGGCCACTTGATAATCCACCAATGACTTAATCTTTTGATAATTTACATTGTATCTTTCAACGATATCTTTATGTACAATATCATTCAGGTAATCGTTTAAAAGTATCTTCTTGTGCGTCTCAGATGTTTTGAGCACGACATCAGGTAGCCCACCCCAATGTAAATACGATTGAAGTAAGTTCTTGATCTTGTTTTTCATTTCTCTCGTATACGGCGTCTTTATCTCAGCACCATTCCAAGCAAGATATTCCTTTATTGATAGCGGAAAAATTGTAATATTAATCTCGCGTCCTGTTATTGCACTGGCATATTCCGATTTTATGAACTTCGATGAGGAATCTGTAATGAATGCCTGTTCGAGCTTTTTTAGGTCATATAATTTCCTTAAGAAAAGTGCCCATTCTTTGCATCTATGGATCTCGTCAAGAAAGATAAACGGTTTCTCATTTGGGTTAATATTGGTCTGATATTCATCGAAAATCTCATTCAATGTTATTTTGGATAATATCGGATCTTCAAAGTTAACAAAAAGTATACGATTGGGATCTATTTTTTTAACAGTAAGCAGGTAATTTATCAATTGGTAGAGCAATGTGGATTTACCGCTTCGTCTTAATCCTGTCAGGGTTTTGATCTGTTTAAAAGAAAACATATCCTCCGCGCTAATTATTATTTCTCTCTTGCGCCCTATGAGTTCGCTGTCCACCACTTTTGTTGACCACCACTCATTCCACTCAGAAAGTGCTTCGATCATATTAGTGATAAAGAGTTATAGGTTAATAACTGTTACGGTGGACAGGAACAATTAAACCAACATTGTTCTGACATGTCGTAACAGCACCAATCCAGTTATTTAAACAGATTAGGAGAAAATATATTATTGTGAGGATTATTTCATATATTTCTTGAGATACCACATGATTTTAATGTTACAATAATCCGTATAGCGGAAATCCTGAACATGTTCACATATTTTTCGAATATCTACCCAAGCTCCCGCCCAGTATAATCGCAATGCGAATAAAATGTGCATCCTCATATCTTCTTCGCAAGGAGTTTCCTGAGTTGAAACGGGCGTTCGACAAAAACTTCATTATTTATGAGTGAAATGTATGAAAAATGAT
>CBFDAW010000188.1:0-6273 GCA_965602865.1 uncultured Thermoplasmata archaeon | reverse complement strand
AGCCGGCTCCGAGGGGCCAAACCCTCATCTCTCGTGCCGCTTCGTGGCGCACAAATCCTAAATTCTAAATCTTAAACAAATACTAATTCCTAAATTCCAAACTACAGTGAGAATAACTAGTTTGGGGCATTCTTATTTCGGATTTGTTTAGAGTTTAGAGATTCGAATTTCGTACTTAATGTCTATCACTTTATTTGAAATTCTGCTTGAGATTAACCTTTTTACGTAATATTTTTATTATTAAGTTAGCGCATATGGGGCAGGAAGGGGAGACCGCTACGCAGTGTTAATGAAATCACTCGCTGGTCCGACGGTTATTTTGGATCTCCCCACACTCCAACCAACGATTATAATCATATTCAAATCGTAGTGGTTCCCCCCTTCCCACTAGTGATTACCTACACAAATAAATCGTAGCGGTCTAACCAACGATTATTATCATATTAAATTAGAAAAGTGGCAATATTTCCGATTAAGGTGCAACCTTTTGATCTTTGAGTTCTTGATCCTTAACTTTCTGGTTGAAGCCAGTGGTTTGATTTTGCTGTGATCCGGAATTGTTTTGCTTAATAATATCTTCTAATTGTGCAATTTCTCTTTTTGCATCCATACTTTTAAAGATCTCTAGTGAAAATACTAAACATTTTTGAGCTTCGGTATTATTTCCCTGATTCCGAAGCATAAGACCGTATTCCAAGTAAGCATACCCGGACTCATACGGTAATTTCAATCCTTTCAATAATTCGATGCTTTTATTAAAGTGCTCATCTGCTTTGGACCATTCCTTTTTATAATGATAAATAATGCCAAAATTTTTATGCACCATTGCCAATCCTGCGCGGTCATCAAGTCTGGTTAAAATCTCTTCGGCGAGCTTACAATTTTCCATCGCCTTATCTAACTCTTGCATTTTAGCATAACATTCTGCGGCATTGAACAACGCCCAACCGCGTTTATATGGATCTCCGATCTTTTTTGAAATCTCTTCGGATTTTTTGAAATTTTCAATTGCCGATTCCCACTTTTCTTGTTTGGTAAAGATCTCGCCCAACCCGTTATAAGCTCTCCCGGTCTCATGTAACCACCCGATCTTACCCAGATGCTCTATGCTCTCGGTATAATACGCGATCGCCTGCTCCCATTCGCCAAGATAATTATGGATATTGGCAATATCAATATATGTAACCGCAATCACCGGAAGATCATTTATCTTAGTGGCAAAATCGATGCAAATATCATAATGGTCAAGCGCTTTTTTAGATTGTCCCTGGCGCCAACTGATATACCCACGGCCGCGCTCGGCTTGGGCGATTCCATGATAATCATCAATTTCTTGAGAGATTGTCAAGCTCTTTTTATAAAACCTCTCAGCTTTAACCCAGCCACTTTTAAACCGCATTAATTCTGCAATGTTCCAATAGGTGTCTGCTAATTTTAATTGAATCCAATTTATCGGGATAAGCTCAGTATCTGTTCCTTCCGAAATTGCCTGGTCACTATCAGAGTGCTCCCGGTCTTTTAATTTATTTTGAAGGTTTTCGATTAATTTTGGGATTGTTTGATAGTATTCCAAGCCCTGGTCCCAGTCACCAAGCATCTGGCATGTGTACCCTAGATTACTCAATAATTCGATTTCTCGCTGTTGAATCTCAAGGGTATAATCGAATTTATTTAATAATTCAAGTGCCGAAAGATAATATCTTCGAGCATCATCAATTGCATATATCTGGATTGCGCTATCGCCAGCTAAAATCAAATATTTTAATGCTTTATCAAATTCCCAACCCTTAGAAAAATGGTTCGCTATATCAAAAACCGCTTTTCCTACATCATTGATATTTTTTTGTTCGACAATATTCCCAATATTTGTATGCAAATATCGTCGTCTGCTTCGACTTAACTGAGAGTAGGCTATATCCAAAATCAACGGGTTATCAAATGTATATTGGTCCTCATCGGATGAGAGGTCTTCATGGATTAATTTATTTTCCAATAGAATGTCTATATAATCGAGTAATTCTTCTTTGGAAATCTCGGTTAATTTTGTTAATAAATCAAAAGTAAATTCTCGGCCAATAACCGCAGCGTAGCTAAGAACTTTTAAGACCTTTTTATCAAGTTTCCCAAATCGGCTAATTAATACCTCCCTGGTTGAATCCGGAATTCTAATCTGTGATACATCAATTCTAGTCTGCCACACATAGCTCGATACATCAATCACATCGGCTTCAATAAGTGCGCGTATGGTATCTTCAATAAACAGTGGGTTTCCCTCGGTCTTTTCATAAATCTGTTTAATGAATCCTTCGGGCACATCCTCGCGTGAAAAAATCTTTTTGATCATTGTACCCACATTATTAATATTAAACCGTTCCAATGTCAATGAGTTATAATAATCGAAACTTTCTAAATTTTTAAACAGCTCCCTTATCTTTTGATTTTTTTCATTATCTTCATTAAGTTCGTCCGTACTTAATGTAAATATAAGCATAATGGGTCTATCAATGATTCGTTCAGTCAAATACTGTAGATACCCCAGTGAAGCAAGATTAACCCAATGAGTATCGTCGATGAACAATATCACAGGCGAGTCCATTGATAACCTAAACAAATGTTCAGTCATTACTTCGAATAAATATGTACGTTGTTTCTTGAAGTCGTTGACTTCAGTGGTTCGAAATGCCGCGGGTATTAAACCCATGGGTAATGGTTCCCCCACAGGTAATTTTGGTATCTCGGGTGAAATAGGTTCAATATCCTCATCAGTCACCGGTGCCTCTTCTTCCTCGGGTTCTCCGAATGGAATGAGTCCCAATGGTTTTACTTTAATATATGCATCTCCCGGGTAAAGTGTATCTGATGTTGAGTTATTGTTCAATTTAAAATCGTCTTCTTTGGTTTTATTTTTCTCTTCTATTATATTTGATTGTTCCATGTTATCTTCTAAATTACTATCTTGATAACCATGGGCCGATGACTTTGGTATTTGGTAATTAAGTGCTTCGATAAACGGTTGATAAGGGTCCTTACCACCAGTACGCTTACACCTGCCACTGAAAAATTGAAATTGCTCGTTTTGTTCATGCTCTACAAATCTTTTAAACTCTTCAACTAATCGTGTTTTTCCAATACCGTGCTCACCCGTTATTATTACAATTTGCCCGGTTCCGGATTGAATTTTTCCCAGTAACTCTTTTAGTTTTGTCAATTCTCGTTCACGATCGACAAATACGTGTTTTATACTATAATCCTGCACAACCATAGCAGATCTCCAGAGTTGAATCAAGAACCAAATTCGCAATGACTGAGTAACTAAAGAAATTGAAGTATTTAAATCTAATCAAATGATTTTCAAGTTTTATTTTAAGATTATCCTAGCAATTAATATCTTTTTCTATGGGTTAAGATATCTTCCAAGAACTACCCACATTTACCGTGAAGCTATCTTGACCTTATTACCTCTTCTTGCCTGCTGTGCTATTTATATAGGCACATAATCCTGTTGGCTGGAATAATATACACCAGTAGGCGAAAAATACTTAACCCGATTTCTCATTATATCCCCGATGCTATGCCGTTTAAAGGCCCTTCGGGTATGCCGTTGACCAAAGAAGAAATAATCAAATTAAAGCATCAAATCGAACCTAACGATTATTTAGTGGTGCATAGCGGACAGCAACAAATTCTGGTCATTCGTACCCAACGAAAATTCCCGGACATTGTTAATGATCTCGAAAATATAGTAAATAAACTGGATCTCCGTGACGTTAATCAACTTAGTCATGCATTAATAATAGGTGATGAGGAAGTGGTGGGTATACCATTAGACGCAATAGATACTTTAATGACTCGCAGAACCGAGGACGATGAGCGTATCGCCAGCGATCTCGGTGAAAAATTGATCGAGCCATATACTACTTTACTCTTTGAAAGTGATAACGATCCAATGAAGACGCTCCGGCTTGGTATCCGTATTGCCGGAAACCTAAAAGAGCTTAAACCACAACAATTACCCGAGATTCTATTTTCCAAGATCAAAAGCCTACCGCGGCATAGTGAGGTTATATATCTACTCGCCGAAGATGGCTATCTGCGTTTGAGTGGTAGTGATTTTTATCGGCGGCTGCGTGAGTTCCTTCGAAAAAACCCGAATAAGAACAAAGAATTGGCAAGTGAATTCGTATATATGACTCGCGGGAAATTGGCGGACCATTTCATTGAAAAAGGTTCAAGTAATGGGATGTTTGATATAGGGCGACAGGAGAACATAAACAAATATATCCCGGAAGATGACCCCAGAACAGAAGTCGAAGACTCTGATGAGACGGTTTCCGATTTGGATTCTCAAAAATCACGGGGTAAAATTTCTAGCCATAGAGTTCCACTATCAGCAACGGCGGAATCAATTTTAAGTGATACAACGGTTCATGATCAAGAAGACCCGCCGCAATCTATGGAAGGTGTTACCGAACCCCCTGCTGAGGCAAAAGAAGAGCCGGCTACTGTGCCTGAGTTGGAATCCGAGCACGATGTAAAGGAACCTGATGCTGATGTAGGTTTAGGATCGGGAAGCGGATCACCAAAACATACTATGTCGGCCACGAGTTTTATCATTAAATTACAGGAGAAATTATCCGAAACAGGCTTTGAGGTTATACATGGTGTAGATATCCCCGGTGTGGATCTCGTAGCAAATAACCCGGAGAGTATTATTAATCGAATATTTTTTAGTTACATGCCCGAATTTATCCTTAAAAAAGCACTTGCCTTAGAGCGTTCAATTACACGTTCTTCGCCCGACCTGGCGATTCTAATCGGCACAGCAAATAACTCTGAACTAAAGCTGTTCATCGTTGGGAAGAATATTTTATTGACAGATGTTAACGCTATTCTTAATACTAATTTACTCGTTAGACTTGAGGAACATATATGAATAAAAGGCTGAAGATTGAATGTCAGGCGCTGGATGATCTACTGGGTGGTGGGATAGAAGCCGGGGCACTTACCGAATTCTTTGGCGAGGGCGGAGCCGGGAAAACCAATATCTGTTTACAGCTGGCGCGAAACTGTGTTACCGGTGGTAAAAAACCAATATTCGTTGATACCGAGGGCGTCTCCTTCGAGCGCTTGGAACAAATATGTGGTAAGGATTATCTAAAAATTAACCAGGAGATACTGTTCTTTTCACCATTTTCATTATTCGAGCAGGAGGAGATGGTCCAGCAAGCCGTAAAACTGGTGGAGAATAGTACTAACATCGGAATAATAATTCTCGATTCCGGGACTTTATTCTACCGTATGGGATTCGGCAGCGATACTGAGCAGGAGTTCAGGCAGAATTTGTCCAGACAGATCATTTTACTGGTTGCTAGTGCTCGGAAACATGACCTACCCGTGGTTATTACCAACCAGGTCTACCAAGATATTGAACACGATACGGTCTCACCCATCGGCGGGCATATACTGTATCACAACGCCAAGGCAATAATAAAATTAGAAAGGGTAATAGATAATGTCCGGCGCGCAACAATTGTAAAACATCGTGCAATAGCAGAAGGACTAAATTGCGAGTTCAAGATCACGGATAAGGGTATTGAGGATTTGTGAATTTGATTTCTCAATCAAGATTAATAAAAAAATGCTTCGCAAAGTTAATAATATTAACGCATTTTTTTATTAAGGATTAGATACCTGGGCTTTTAAGCCCAGGGGTTAGAATTCCGAGTTAAATGAGTTAACATTCGTAGGAATTCTAAGCTACAACAAAAATAAGAAATCTTCAATAACCCAGCTTATTTTTGTGTTGGGGTTAGAATTCCGAGTTAAATGAGTTAACATTCGTAGGAATTCTAAGCTAGATTGCATAGCAATTCAAACTTTGTATTTCAGAGGTAGAAATACGAGGTACGATTGGGTGCAACTTGAAAAAAGCGGTAATACCTGACCTAAGTGCATTTCTAAAATGTTATACAATTAAGGACTGCTGTTATTAAAATAAAACTGACACGGACATAGTTAACAGTGCTGGGTGATACAAAAGTTCAAATCATGCCATCCGAAATATTTCTCAACGACCTTTCATATAAATTCTTTTTTTGTAATTTCATCTTATATCTAATCAGTTTAGTTACGCACTCGATACAATAACATTGTCTATTTATTAATTTTACAGCTAGTAATCTTTTCAAGTATAAAACAGACAGTGTTATAATGTCCAAAGATGTTATATATTATAATAACACTGTCTATTTCTATGAAAACAACACGAATATA
>CBFDAW010000187.1:0-6281 GCA_965602865.1 uncultured Thermoplasmata archaeon | reverse complement strand
GGGAGTGCCCTTTTAATTTCAAAGGATTTTCTATACTTTATATACTATAAAAAAGTTCAAACTTGTTTTGATCCACTTCACACCCTTACCCCTACATTCTGACCTCTTCTCATCTTCATGAAATATCTCCCGAATCCTACATACCAAATCCGTGAGATAAACATACTTTTCCCCCGCTTCGCCTCTCTCTTGTGCCCCGGGCTGCTCGACAGGAGCCATTTTGCTCACTCATGTAAACTTTTTGGCGGCTCTCGGCGCTGGTTAACCTCTTTCGTGTGGTCGCAGACCACACCAAGAAGATGAGAAAGTTAGGATTGTTAAACTGCAGAATTCTTTCCTTTAACCATATAATTAAAAATGTAATATGAAATAGTTTTTAATTTTATGCAAATATTAAATAATCATAAATGGATTATAGTTAAGCTTAATAATATTAGGTCAAATAATGGGTATAGGCAGGCTTTTAAAGTAGCTGGTTGTCCAAAATATAATGTAATTTCAATATAAAAGATTATGTGGTATTAAATTCGAAGGTGGAATCTTATTATGAACCCAGATAGCCATTTCAAAAATAAGCATATTGTTCTCAGGCTCGGGCTGTTCATTGGTATCTTCTTTATGATCTTGGTCATTTGCATGCTGCTGGCGGCGCCAAAGGCGGAAGCTGTGACTATCGCAAATGTCCAGGATGCCGCACCTAGCTGGATCAATGAAAACAGCGCTCGTAAAGTGGTGTTAAACCTAACGCTTCATAATAATACTGGAGGAATTTACAACAATCTAACTTGGATTAATTTAATAATCTATAATGATAATAATTTCAATCTAGCATCTGATCTTAGAGCCTTAACTACGGGTTCTAATAGTGGTATTATTATCTATAACGAAAGTAACAATGATCCTGGTTTTCAGTCAGATGATACCGAGATAATGTCTGGCATCTCATCTGGAAGTTTTAATAGCACACATTGGTGGGTAAACGTCACAATCGATCCTGGATATGTGTTACCAAGTTTAGATCCAGGGAGCCCGAATTATTATGTCGTGATTCGAACAAGCGGAAGTATTAATACTGGCGATCGATTTTCAGTTAATATCACGACTAATAAAATTAATGCCACATGGGGTAATGCACCTGTATCCGGTGTGTCTTCAAAAGTGATCCGGGTAGATACCACAAATCCTAATATTGTCAGTCCATCGGTCGACTCGACCAGTCCTTATATATATTACGATTCTGGAGTTCCCCGAGTTTGGTACGGCGATGATATGAACAGTGTACATTCCTTTAATGTTACAGGTTCTGCCAGTGATTTGGGTGGCTCTGGTCTTGCCGTAGTAACATTCGGTAGTAATATCCTGGGTGCTCCCGCTAATGATAGCAGTCCCTCCAGCTGGTCAGGTACCTATAATGATGTGGATAAAGGTGATAGTTCTCCACCAGCTTCAATTTTAGTAAGAGTATATGATAATGCGGGTAATACAGGAACTTGGACGCTTTTTGTTGGTAGGGACACGACACCTCCAAGTATAACCGACGGTTTTTGGGTAGATTTGTCGTCCTCACCATATCTATGGGTAGATCCTGGGGCCGGGAATGATGATATTTATTATGGTGATGGGATGGGTGGTGATGTGACAGGAAGACTAAGAATAACTCCAACAGATTCTTCAGAAAGTGGAGTAGAGCGTGTGCAATTCAGTACTGCTGTTGGTTCGTCACCATCTGATGACACCACAAGCCTCTATCAAGGTAACTATATATTTAATTCAGGTGATACCACCAGTGGAACCCTTACAATTACCGTGATAGACAATGTAAGTAATACCTATCAGGATTCCTCCACGTGGACTTACACGCGTGATATAACTGATCCTTCAATAACAGATGGTGATTGGTCAGAAAGCAGTATTTATCTTTATGTAAATACAACCGATGATACCCAGGATAACACACTTTATTATAGCCATGGCATGGGCGCATCTTCTCAAAATGGTCAAATTAGTTTTTCATTAAGTGATAATGTACAATTATTTGATGTTTCATACAGTGGCGAAATCAATTATGACTCTAGTCCGGATTTTTTATCAGGTACCTCTGATAACTCAAATGTAATATATTCATTTAGTAATTCAGACTCGTATTCAGGTTATTTAACCATTACAGTAACAGATGCCTGTGGTAATAGTAATGGTTATTCAAGTACATGGAGTGTAGTTTATGATAGCACCACACCCTCCATTCAATATTCTTACCCAACATCTGGTGGTAATACTAGTTGGTATTATAATGACCCCGGGGCGGTGATCGTGATAAACTTCAGCTGGGAGGGTGCGGGAAATTCGCCTTTAAATAATGCATCATATCGAATTGGCTCAGGTGCATGGGTTGACATGTTCGATACTAACCAATCCTCGGATTATAACACCGCCTGGAGCATCCCGTGGGATGATCTAAAGAACGGGTTGAATATGATCAGCCTCAGGGTTTCCGATTGTGTGGGTAACGATTTAACGCATACATATTCACTGAACACGTATGGTTTTGGTTTTTTGAAGGATAATTCCACGCCAACGATTACGTATAATAATCCCTCAATAGGCGGGGATACCACTTGGTACTCCAGCGATCCGGGGACTGTGGTTGATATCGACTTCGGCACCATAGGCTTCTCACCGTTAGTCAGTGCATCATATCAAATAGGTAGCAATTCGTGGGTATACATTTTCAACTCGGTACAATCTTCCGATTATACGACCGATTGGAATATTATCTGGGCTCAGCTGGTAGAGGGGGAGAACCAAATAAGCGTCCGTGTTTCGAATCAAGCGGGAAGGACCATTACACATACTTATTCAAGCTCAACCTTTGGTTTCAAATTTAAAAAAGATACCACGGCGCCTGGGATTCTGTACAACAGCCCCTCTGCCGGCGGTAATACGAGCTGGCTCACCAGCGACCCGACGAACATAATCGACATAGACTTCCAGTGGGTCGCTAACTCACCACTGGATTATGCACAGTATAAAATAGGCACCGGTAATTGGATAGACATCTTTACTTTAGACCAGGCTACGGATTATACCGATTATTGGGGAATCATCTGGGATCAATTAGCCGAAGGCGAAAATGAAATTAGCATCTGTGTAGCCGATAGTGCAGGAAATATTGTGACGCATATGTATATACTGGGAACCAATGGTTTTATTATCAAAAAGGATACGGCGGCACCCACGCAGCTTTCTATTAGTATCAATAACGGTGATGAATTTACAAATTCCACTTCCGTTTCATTGGCAATCTCTGCAACCGATGCCACCTCGGGCGTTTACCAGATGCGAATCAGTAACGATGGAGTGTTTGACACCGAGCATTGGGAGGAGTACAGCACATCACGCCTTTGGACACTAGAAGATTCCGACGGGACTAAGACGGTATACATCCAGTTCCGCGATTATGCTTTGAAAACAAGCTCAATAATGTCCGAAACAATAATTCTCGACGAAACCGCACCCACCATCTCGGAACCGGTTTTAACGCCGCTTAACCTGACCGAAGACTCCAGCGGCATAGTGAATATCACAGTTAACATTAATGATGGCACTGCTGGCGCCGGTGTTTTGAGCGCGAAAATCAAATATTCAATTAATGGAATTAGCATAGATCAATATACGGACATGATCCATATTAGTGGCAATCAATGGTATTTCACAATAGACATCGAGGCAAGTGGAAATACGTGGGATGAGCTTCAAGAGTTAACACTAACTTACTCGATCAAAGCCGCCGATAATGCAGGTAATATAAGGACCAGTGCAATCAAGACGGAGTATATAGATTCTATAAATGATCCGCCGGACATTTCCGGTGCACCCACTTCGATCAGCCTCATAATAGGAGAAGATAAAGTAATCGATTTTTCAAAGTACATCTCTGATGTTGATAATGCTCTCTCGGAACTAAGTTTGGCAACTGACTCGAGTTATACAACGGTTTCAGGATTAGTAATTACATTCAATTATCCCTCAGAGATGAGCAGCGGTCAGGTGCTGATCACGGTCTCCGATGGAATCGATTCAACCCAATTTCAGCTTAAAATCTCCGTCGCACCAAAAATTGTGACGATCACTCAGGATTATGTTACCGCCAAAATTTATCTAACCAGTATTGGTCAAATAACTATAGATACGAACCTAGTTTCTTTTCCGGCGCAACCGGAGAACAAGCTGTTGGTCGGGAGCCCGTTCAATATTACCCTCACAGGTGGCAGCTGGAAGTGGATATATATCGAGGTCGATTATTCGGGGGTTGATATTACAAAGGTTACCGAATCATCATTTATATTGTATTATTGGGACGCTAGCACATCCACTTGGAAAGCCTGCGAGATCACCAGCCCGGATACTACTAGTAATATCGTGAATGCCAATGTAACAACCTTGGCGACATTTTCTATCTTTGGAATGGAAAAGCAATCGGATAACGATGGTGATGATATACCCGATAGTATCGATCCCGATGATGACAATGACGATATGCCGGATGTGTATGAAAATAAATACCCGGAGCTTGACCCATATACCGATGACTCAACCGGCGATATCGATGGAGATGGTCTTACTAATCTTGAGGAATCCAATATCTTCACAAACCCCACTAATATAGATTCGGATGCTGATGAGATTGATGATAAATGGGAATACGATTACGGATTAGATCCGTTAAATGCTACCGATGCAAACGAGGATTCCGATGGCGATGGGTATTCGAACTTGGAGGAATACGAGGATGGTACGAACCCCATGGATGATAGTTCAAAGCCTAAGGCAAGCAGTGACACTGAGAATCCATTCATCATGTATATTGGGATAATCCTAGTAATAATTATTATCATTTTATTATTGAGCTACATGATGTTCCGTAACAGAGCCGGAACTCGTGGTGGTGTGGGTGAATTTGCCCCGAAACCCGATGATGAAGGAGGATTACCCGGGGGCGAAGATGAGGTGCGAGCGGATATGGGTGAAGATTACGAGCCCGATTACGAGTTCGAGCCAGACGAGGTAGAACCCGGGGTATTAAAACCAGCAGTTACCACCATGCCACTCGAAGGCGAAGTCGAAGTATTCGAGTTAGCCGTGGCAGAACCATGTGGGGTTTGTCAGGGTACTATGGAAATCGGTGAGAAAGCCTTAACATGCTATTGTGGGCTTACAACACACATAGCATGCATCGGTGAGATGCAAGAGTGCCCACAGTGCGGAAATACGTTTGATTTGGAAGAACTGGGAATTACAAAAGAGGATTTAGTACCACCGGTAAAAGCTGCAAAGCCCATGATCCACCGCGAGATTGTACGCGAAATCCAGGTTCTTCCACCTCCGGAGAATGCATATTTCGTCTATATCCCCGAAAAAACCAAACAACAAGATATCCATAATTATGTATCAGGATATTATAGAAGTCACAAGATCGGTAGAGCCACTGCCCTCAAAGACTCGGATAAGATCGACATCTTCATTAGCATAGAAGCCGCAAAGAAAATGATGGACCATTGTTATACGCAAGGTCGTAAAAAAGAGGTTATGGGCTTGATTCTGGGAGAGACTTACAAGCATGAAAATAAAACTTACTCTATCGCCCGCGATGTGGCGACCTCCGAGCTTGATGCAACCGAGGTTAATGTTCGATTTGATAGCTTCGATCAATTGTTCGACCAACTCGAAGGATTGAGTTATGACTATCAGATTCTAGGCTGGTACCACTCACACCCCGATTATTCAAGTTTCATGTCACCAACCGATATAGATACACAAAAACGTATGTTCAAACTACCGTATCAGTATGCAATAGTAATTGATCCAATTCAGTTTGATATAAAGGCTTTTGGTTTGGAGGGTGTGAGGAAAAAGAAAGCCCCGGAACTTCCGTTTGCAATATTTAACTTTGATAAATTCCAGCAGCATCAGCCGACAGTTGAACCCAAACCAAATCTCAATCAGGTCATTGATCGTGCACCTATTTCCAAACCCATGATTCGGAACGAGTTAAAGCAGGAGACACCGGAGTTACAAACACCACCTATAAAAGCTTACCTTTCATATATACCTGGCGTAACAAATGATCGAGACGTGAAAAATTTCTTATCTGAATATTTTAAGAAGCGTAAAACTGGTAAGGCAATCCCCGTTGATGACCTAGCCAATAATATCAGTCTATTTCTGACCTTGAGTACCGCGAAAAAAATGTTCGACCATTGTTATAAACATCGGAATGAAAA
>CBFDAW010000186.1:0-6285 GCA_965602865.1 uncultured Thermoplasmata archaeon | reverse complement strand
ACGCAATTCTAAGATAGTTTATTCTACCATTCTTACATGAACCGATAAATGCCTGATCAATTTTAACACCTGTTACTTCAGAAATATCTTTTACTTTATCTACAGAGTGTGGGCAAGCGACTTGGGGTTCTAGAGTTGAAAAATCAAAAGTAATCTCTTTTTCAAATTGTGCGCTCTTATCCGAATTTATGGTTCCAATTGGTTTCTGAGTTCGCCCTTTCAAATAATTAATCGTTTTTTTATCAGGTGGTACAATCCCGGATTTTGCACCCATTTCGACACACATATTACAGATGGTCATTCGATCGGAAACCGAAAACTGTTCGATGACATTTCCGTAAAACTCGATTGTTTTATAAATCGCTCCTGAAGTAGATAACTCCCCGATAATTTTCAGGATAACATCCTTTGAATACACACCTTTTTGCAGTTTGCCGGTTAGACTAATCTTGAATGTCTCGGGCACCTTAAGCCAAAGTTCACCGGTTGCCCAAATACCCGCCATCTCACTTGCGCCCACGCCTGTGCCAAAAGCGCCAAGAGCACCGTAAGTGGTCGAGTGTGAGTCCGTACCAATAATTAACTCACCGGGCAATATATAACCTAGCTCAGATAGTACTTGATGGCAAATTCCATAGCGTAAGTCAAGAAAGTTTTTAATTTTTTTCTGCCGAACAAATGCGCGAATCTTTTTATGTGCTTCGGCAACTTCTATAGAATTTGCCGGAATACGATGATCAAGAGGTATGATGATCTTTGTAGTGTCCCAGATCGATGACGCTCCCAGTTCCTGAAAATTGTTAATCACCAAAGCAGTATTATCATGCGACATAGCTTTATCTACTTTACAATATAAAATTTCACCGGGTGTGGTGCTATCTTTACCACTCGAGTGCGCTAGAATTTTTTCGGAGATGGTCATTTGTTTTATCAGAATACAGCTCCCCCTGCAATCTTCTATTTTGAAAATAAACTTTCCAGGAGTGGTAATGATTAAGTATTATTTAGTGGTTTCTTAGAATGTAAAAAAGAAATAAATGAGGACCAAGGTGTATTTCTCAGAAAACACACAATACACTCTTAGGGGGGAGGCTTAGAGAACCTATCAGGGGATTATTGAGACTTGACCTTGACCCTCATGTTACTGAAAGGGACATTGGGCAACCCATCGGGGCATTGGGTTTATATCCCTTCACAGCATGATCTTGCGTAATGAACTAGGTTTGGGAATGATGAGACAATTGAAGGGCAAGTCTCTCATCGCCACTTCAACCATCTCCATATTTTTTTTCCCAATCCTCTCTTTTTGCTTGCCCTTCAATATGTTCATTTTTTTAAATGAAATTCATGTTCGAAATTTTAGATATTTTTCGTTAATTTTTAAATAATAACTCATCCTCTCGATGTTGTATTTTTCCGTTAATAAGTGTATGTATTTTCTTATATAAATAATTATTGCTTTACGGCTTTGTTGTTAGCAATATTACCACCCCAAGCACTTCCAATACAATTACGAAATCTCATTAGCCAGTTTGTTTTAATCTGTTAGATGAACTACTATTCTAATTTTTATATCCGTGTTTTTATAATTTTCAGATTATATTTATTTTTCCTGTTTTATTTTCACCGGGATTTTTTTATCCTCTGACTTATATTTATATTGATTTATAATAATAAATGACACAAATCTTTTTAAAAATAATTACCTTTTTTGTGATATTATTTAATAGAAATTATTTAAAAATAAATGACCTCAACTTTATTATAGCTTTTAGTATAATTATCATATAGGTGGAATCTTGAATACCTTCCGGGACACTTTAGACCAGAACACTCAATTAATGAAATGGTTCAACATGCTCGAATTAACGGAAAAACACGCATTGGTCCCGATATTCGACCAAGTATTAACTACCACCGAGTTCTATAATAGTCTTTATTCTGGTTTCGAGGTATACATTACTGGCAGTTCACTTAACTTAATCGAGCGTTCATTCAATGATATCGATCTTATGGTGGTCATACCCAATAAAGAGATAAAAAAGATAAGGGCGGAAATTCTGACAAGCATCTGGGAGATGTTCAAAAATAGAGAGCGTAATCGATTACAGGAACTGCAAAATGATCCTAGGGTTAAAAATTTGGATTTATCTGAATTATTATCCTTGGCTATAGATTCATTAGTATTTTCATCCGAGATTGATAATCAAAATAAGGATGCTCTATTATCACGTCTTGGCTCTATGAACGAGATTACAAGGTTAATTATGGACCCTGAGCGTGAGTTAAGTGCAATTAAGGTACGCTTCGAGGGGATGCTCGATGCTGAAAAAAACAAATCACCCATCGGGGCTGATGGCACACATGGTTATGAGTATGGTTATTTAGTCGAAGAATTTTTAAAGAATATCGCCGTAGGCCTTGGTGCTGCAGCCTTGGATGATCAACCGCGTTTCTTTTTCCAATGGTCCAAGAGCTTTTCGGAAGGTTACGGAAAGACCGCGGGGGAAAATAATTGTCATATATATCCAAGAACTCAGTGTACACCCGTGCATTTGTTCTTAACCACCGGGGTTGACCAAAAAAAGGCAATAGAGAAGAAAGACTCGTTCATGTTGGAATATTATTCGGAACACGAACGTATGCCACCGATTAAATTATATTGAACCATCATTAGTTAATCAAATCGATCTCGAATAGTTTGGGCCAAAACTTACCCGTTACAAACAATCGGTCATCTTTTTGGTCATAAGCAATCCCATTTAGAACACCGACATCCTCACCTTTTTCTTCAGAGCTTAATATACTCTTTAAGTCGATCGATCCTTTTACTTTACCGGTCAGGGGCTCAATTCGTGCTATGCGATCGGTTTTCCAGACATTGGCAAGGATCTCATCCTTAACATACTCCAATTCATTAATCCTGGTTACGGGACCATTATTATCATATACCTCAATCCGATCGATTTCATTAAATGTTTCAGGGTCCAGGAAGTGTAATGTTGATGTGCCATCGCTCATGATTAATTTATTTCCATCATGTGTGATACCCCAGCCCTCCGTGTTATAATTGAATTCTTGTAATACCTTAAAACTTTCTTTATCATAAACGAACCCCACCTTAGATTGCCAGGTTAACTGGATGATCCTATCCTCATAAATGGTCACACCCTCGCCGAAATATTGATCCGATAATTCGTGGATTTGCAGGATCTCACCAGTCTCTAAATCAATCTTGCGTAATGATGAATTTCCATAAAGGCCTGTACTTTCATATAAAAAACCATCTTCAAAAACCAAGCCTTGTGTGAACGCATTTTGGTCATGAGGATAGGTGTTGATTATTTTATAAGTTGAGACGGTGACAACATCATTAAATGACCAAGAGTAAATTAGAGCGATTATAAATATTATAATTAGACCAATAAAAAATATTCCACTTTTATTTTTCATATTGATTACCTTAGAGCGTGATTAATTTAAACTAACAGACTGAGCTATAACCCAGAGAATACAACCTTCAGAATCTTATTACATTACATCATATAATTAACCTTTTTGCCATGAAGATGTATTGTTAGGTTACTTCATTTTACCACAGCATAATGATCACCGGCACCAGCAGCACGCCCATCCCGTGCGATCTGCGCACGCCAAAGAACGGTGGTAATAGACCAATACAAGTTGAAATTGCCAGTATGAACACCCCGAGAACTCCCGTGAACATGAAAACCATCACTATGATGAGGATAATAATCGTGGTAACGATTTTACGGTACGGGAATTTAACAAATACTTTTGCGAATCTTTTTCCGATAATGAGTGTTAAAAAGAATCCAAGTGTAGCGGCAACCAGGCTGCCTATAATAAGATATATTAACGAAGTTGGCAAGAGCGTAGTGCTCCATTGCTCGACTGGGATAAGTTGGTTCACCACAATAGCGGCCCCCGAGCGCGGGCGTAAAATTAAAAAGAGTGCAATGAGAACAAAAAATGCGTTTGTGGTATTGATTGCGCTTAATGTAATAATAACTTGTTCACGTTCAGGCTCCTTTCGAAAAAGCATTGCAACCACTGTGGCGACACCGGATGATAAGCCTGGTAGAAACCCGACCGTTGAACCCGCAACCGAGCCTGTTGCGATGGATTTCATAGTTTCTTTTTTAGACAGCACGGGGCGTGTGATACGCTGTTCTGGTATTCCAGATGTAGTGCGCAGCGAATCTAGTAATGTTGATACACCAAATAACCCACCCAACGCCGGGAACAATGGCGTAGCCGGAAAACCGAAGGGGGAACTAATTTCAAGTTTTAAGATTAGGTAACCGAATATACCAGAGGCAAGAAATATAAAAATCGCGATAGTAACGCCCAGAGTGCGGGAAAATGTCCCGTTTTCATATCGGATTAAACCAGATTTCATCACACGTCTATATGGAATTTTAGTTTGCTCGGAAAACAACAATATCACACAAATTCCGATTAGAATGTAGACCATGTACTGCTTGAGTATTACATACCCATTCAACGGTTCACCGATTATGAATCGAAACGGGATTAACAATATGAAAACTGCGAACACTCCACCTAACGAACCGATAGCAGACAGCATAACCGCTTCATAACCCCTGCCTTCCAACAGCATGGAATGAGCCGGTAGAACCGAAAGCGCAGTCTCACCCTCGGGTGCGCCGAGGAAAGTGCTCGGGATAAAATCTAAGAAAGTGTGAGCAATGGACATTGCCACGATTGTCATGGCTAACAGCAAGGGTATGAACAGCTCGGGGATGCCGTAACCTTCTAAGAATATAAGCCCAACGAGTAAAACTGGCGAGATGGATAACATGATCACTGCTACGTTATTCACATGTAATCCCGGTATCAATCCCGTTAAAACACCTAGACAGGTGCCAAGTACTGCAAACCCAATTATTAGAATGATTTCGAACATAAACCTACCATCACTCCTTCCAATCACTCGATAATAAGCTGTTCTGCCTTTATCGCATAATCAAAGTATTGCGGGTCATAATAGAGAATACCTTTGACTGAAACATAGTAGTCATCTTGAAGAATTATATTTGTCATATTAGCTCCCGAAATATCCACCCAGATCGAGCTATTAGCCAGGCTTCTTTGGGCAACCGGTACATCAAAAAGAATTATATAATTATAATATTGCTCGTAATCATGGATATAACCACTAACATTGATCAGTGCGTTTTCGAAAACGAATGGTGCTTCCATGAGCTCGGATAATGATACATCCCACTTACCATAGGGTTGTAAGAGTGTAAGATTGATCACAGTCAGTTTATATTCAAGATTATTTTCATTATAGATTATCGACACATTCAAAGATATTAGGTCACCTTTATGCAGCTCGGCAATGGTTTGAGCAGAATCGGGGATTTCTACTTTGACGGTGTATAACCCTTCGGTGGGATGCTCAGTTAAACGTAGACTTGTTATTGGTGACCGCGGCTCATATTTTAAGAACCCGGAGACTTCCACGGGTAGGTTTTGAAACTCAGCGGGATTATGCGTTAGTCGATGTGCTAGGTCAGGAATGGATAGTCGGTAGCTATACCAGTGACCTATAGTATCGATATCTTTTTCATTTACAACAATTAATTCCAGGAACTTTTCATTAATCCGTAACACAGAACCTTTCACTTGGATTAAGTCGCCGATGGAGAACTTAATACTACAAGTCTCAATAAAAATCTTGAGTGTTGAATTTAGGTCCTCGGGCTCGAGAAGTGTTAATATGGTTTCGCCGCGGCTTGTTTCATCATAATCGATCACTATTCCATTGGTAATAACGATCTTACCCTCAAATTTCTCGAGTTCGGAATAATCTTGCACGAAGATCGGTTTTGAAGCTAATGACAAGAAATAAAGGATGATTATACCTATGACAAGAAATATGATGGCAAAATGTTCTATTTTAAAGGATCTTGAATTGGGTTTGTTCACGAGTCACCCCTCCTTGTATTTTGCATTAATGGAATTCATGAAAGTGTAGTGAGGGAATTAATATATTTGGTATATTATATTTTAGGAATAATATTAAATTACTATAATATAAAACTATTTAATTATTGTCTAAACAATAAAAGCCTAATGAGTCAAGAGGTCTACGGCCGGTTCTGTGAGGATGTGTGGGGTATAATTCGTTGCGCTATTCCGTGGGTTTACACCGGCGAAGGTACGCAAGGTGGGGGGCATACCCCATAAGCGCTAACTTAAGTATTTTTTAAGATAAAAATGAAAAAAATTCTA
>CBFDAW010000185.1:0-6291 GCA_965602865.1 uncultured Thermoplasmata archaeon | reverse complement strand
GAAGAAAAAGCGGTTATGCCTATTTTTCGAAAATTGAAAATCTGAACTCCTCCATATGCTTTGTTATATTTGGTGTGTTTATTGAATAGGTTTATATATTTAATATTTTATATATAAATCTTTAGAACAGCAATAGGGGCCAGTATAAAGTATTTAAATATTTCGTAAATTCAGGTGAAAAATATGCCAAAATTACCCATAGATATTTTAAAAAGGCGAGTCAGACAAGAACTGACGATGTGCAGCCGAAAACTCGAACACCAAATCGAAATAAAAGATGAAGAAATGATCGACTTCCCAGTACTAGTCAGAGTGAACATGTTACACACCCCAGGACCTACATTACGAAGCAAGAAATTAACGCATCGATATTCGCACACCTTTGTAATGAAGATCACGGAAGAATACCCTTACGAGAAACCCATTGTCCGTTGGCGGACACCGATCTTCCATCCTAATATTATGCTCCCTGAGGATGGCGGACACGTTTGCACAAAATTATTGGATACCTGGGGATTCAATTCTAATCTTCTCGCATTTATCCAAGGTGTGGAATCGCTATTGACAAACCCCAACCCGCTTAGCCCCTGGGGTTCGAAATCATGTATGGCTGCTGCTAAATATTTTAATGACACCCCTTATACTCCACCAACGATTGTAAAAACCGATGAAAAAGGTCCGAAGATACTGCCAATCTCAGAAACATCTGACTCAGAGCCTGAAAATACTGATGGGGATTCCGATGAAGAATAAGGATTAGGATTCATATCCAACCTGATTAAGTAACCAAAAATTAAAATAGTACATTAATCTATTTAAGGATGAATAAAATCTACCCAACCCTTAAGGGAGGAGTTCGAGGTATTTTTATGAGTTTCAAGCTGAATTTAAAGGACTTTCGCCATGGCACAGAGTTGTTAAAGCGCGGCTTTGCCAAAATGCAAAAGGGCGGTGTGATTATGGATGTGACCAATGCCGACGAGGCGGTAGTAGCCGAGAAAGCTGGCGCCGTGGCGGTAATGGCTCTTGAACGTGTCCCGGCGGATATTCGAGCCGATGGCGGTGTCGCCCGGATGGCGGACCCGATTAAGATACGAGAGATCATGGCTGCCGTGACCATCCCGGTCATGGCCAAAGCTAGGATCGGGCATTTCGTTGAAGCCCAGGTACTGGAGTCACTAGGCGTGGATCTGGTGGACGAGTCCGAGGTACTAACACCCGCCGATCCATTCTATCACATCGATAAACAAAAATTCAAAATACCATTCGTGTGTGGTGCCCGAAACCTTGGCGAAGCTTGCCGTCGAATTTGGGAAGGCGCCGCTATGATCAGAACCAAAGGTGAAGCCGGAACCGGCAATGTGGTAGAGGCAGTGCGTCATCAGCGCGAGATCTCGCGCGTTATTCATGAATTGAAGAATAAAGATACAGAGGAATTACAAACGGTTGCACGAAAAATAGAGGCGCCGTTCGAAGTAGTGCAGGAAGTAGGGAAACTGCAGAGGTTACCGGTGGTGAACTTTGCCGCCGGCGGGATCGCCACCCCCGCCGACGCCGCTATGATGATCCAATTAGGCTCTGATGGAGTGTTCGTAGGCTCGGGGATCTTCAAATCAGAAAATCCGCCGGTCAGAGCAAAAGCGATCGTCGAGGCGGTAACACATTATGATGACCCCAAAGTCATTGCTGAGGTCTCGAAAGGTTTGGGGGATGCAATGCGTGGCATCGAGATCTCGGAGATACCAGAAGAACAGCGGCTACAGGAGCGCGGGTGGTAATTCCTCGTTATAATCTCATCTTATTATCTATACTAAACAAAAATTCATACATACTTATTTTCCGAGAAAATCCTACTAGCCATCATATGATAGTGAATTTTATATAGTAGAGGGAATTATATATATTATTAAATTTCAATTAAAATAAAGGACCCTACTTGAGATTATTAGGGGAGTGCATTTATGGTGGGGAGGTATAGTAATGGTAGTTTGCGATTTATAATTGCTGGCATTATTTGTATAATATTAATTTCTACAGTGTCTAGTTTCATCATCTCCGCCAGCATAACAGCCGATAATAGCACCCGGTGTCCTTCAGGGGATGATCCGGAATCGCCCCGCCGCTCTGCGGAAGATTTGCAGATGGAACAAAAGGGTAAATCACTCACATCCGATCGCGACACAGCACTTGCATGGGGTGATATGGATAATGATGGCTACCTGGACCTGGCAATTACAAGGTATAACAACTCGGTAAAGGTGTATAAGAACAAAAATGGAGAATTGATAATAACTCCCGTATGGAAGTCCAGTGAAATATTCACAGCCACTTCAATAGCTTGGGGCGACATGAACGCTGATGGATATGTTGATCTAGCAATTGGCAATGGACCGAACTTTGATAATGTATCCGACGACAGTGTCAAATCAAATGTGGTATTTAAAAACCACAATGGGATACTCGAAACTGATGTGCATTGGTCCTCTTCTGACAAACGAAACACTTCTGACATATCTTGGGCGGATATGGATAATGACGGATATTTAGACCTAGCTGCAAGCAATTATGGCACTAATGGATTTAATGTGGTCTATAAGAATAAAAATGGCTATCTAAATACTGCCCCTACCTGGGTGTCTGATGATAACACATGGACCGAGGGTATCGCCTGGGGCGATGTTGACAATAATGGGTATGTTGACTTAGTAGCGGGAAATAATTATGGGGAACAGAATAGGATATACTACAATAACAAAGGTACACTTGAACTCCTTGCATCATGGGAGAGCACAGATAACATGGATACATTAGACATAGCTTTGGGTGATCTGAACAATGACAGCAGGCTCGATATTGCGGCAGGGACCAAGGGCTCTAATATATGTATCATCTATTTCAACACCGGTGGTACTTATGCAACCACCTACGATCGGTCATTAAGCGGGACCGTTGAAAGCAATAGCATTTCGTTGGGCGATGCGGATTCTGATGGTGATTTAGACATAGCACTAGGTTGCACCAAGAATGAAAACATGAATAAGAATTATATTTATTTGAATGAAAATGGTCAATTCCAATCAACACCTGCTTGGGAATCTTATGACGAGTCCGAAACTACGAATTTAGCATTTGGTGATATCGATAACGATGGCGATTTGGATTTAGGGGCAACGAATTATCGAACCACGGAGGGTAATAAGATCTACTTGAATAACATCGGTAAATTACCACCAGGGTTCTATCATTATCCGAATGATCCACCGTATGGATTTGTTAATACTCCCGAGGGCATTCAACATGGAATTGTCCCATTTACCTTTATAATCTTCGATGATGAGAGCAACCCCGCTTGGGTAGAGGTACAATATTCAATAGATAATTCCACATGGCAGCATGCCGCCCAGGCGGTAAACATCCAGAAACTCGATCTCAATAACCTAGCAACCTTACCCACCGGGAAAAAACATACATTTCATTGGGATTCCCAAACAATCACTAAAGAATCGAGAGATGCTAAACTTCGGGTTCGGATCCACAGTAAAACGTCATCAATTAGTGTTTATAGATATGCTACGATAATCAATACTACTACCAGTTTCAGGTTAGGTCGTGAGCCAAGCACACCCACAGGGTTCTTAATTAGCGAAATCACCACCCACTCGATATTATTAGAGTGGTACAGAAATCCTGAAGCCGATATAAAAGGATATAAAATCTATATGAACACCACAGAAAGTACTTCTGACTTTACATTAAATAAGGATGTGAAAAATAATACATATTATGAAGTAAAAAATCTAATCGAGAATACAACATATTATTTCAAGCTGCTAGCATATGATCATATGTATTTTAACTCAGATTTTACCAGCATTATAAGCTGCACCACATTTAATAAACCACCAATCCTGAATACTTCCTGGACACTAAATACCATCACGCTCCTTGAGGATGAGGGAGATTATACTTCAATTAATTTGAATAATATCTTCTCTGACCCCACAAACGATCCCATGTCCTTTTCAGTCATTGCTGAAAATAATATTACAATTACGATAAAACACAACGGTTCCGTGCAAATTCAACCTAAAGAGAATTGGTTTGGCACCGAGGTCATCAATTTCAGTGCCAATGATGGTTTTGAGCACTCGGCAGAGGATGCGTTAGCCTATTATTTGGTGACGGTCGAGGTGGAACCTGTAAATGATGCGCCAATCATTGTAACACCACTTGGAGCTATAACACTTGACGAAGACCAAACTACTATTAGACGATTACATTTACCAACCTATTTTGCTGACCCTATGGATAACGATGCATTGATGTTTCGTGCCGAGGGGTATGTAAATATTTCTGTAACTATTAATAGTTCAGGCTATGCGGAGATCATACCCAATGAGGATTGGTATGGTAGAGAAGTTGTAAAGATATATGCAAATGATTCCACAACCGAGACCGTTGACTACCTCACGATAGTTGTTCGTCCAGCGGAGGATTTGCCGGTTATCAAGTCAATAACAGGTCTGAATATTCAAAGCGGTTCCTGGAGGTTAATAAGAGAGACCGGGAATTGGATGAATGTCACGATCGAAGGTTCGGACGCCGACCCCATGGATACATTAGAATTTTCAATAGACCTGCAAAAGATACTACCGGGTCTGGTTCCAAATGATAACTATTTCTTTAATAATTTAACTGGTGAACTTTCTGTGTACTTATCTCATAATATGGCGGGAGGCTATCAATTCAATATTACACTGAGTGATGGTGATGATCAGGTTATGAAAAGGGTCGGCTTAACGATCATCTCCGGTCCCGGGAATAAGGATGGCAAAAGTGAGCCCCAGTACTCGGTTTTGGGCCAACCACAAACGATGATGATATTTTTGGTTATTATTATTGTTCTGATTCCTATTTTATTTTTTATGGTGAAAAAACGAAAGAAATCATTGAAAATAAGTCTTATAAAATGCCCAAGATGCGGTCAAACCATGATGCAAAAATCTGAGAGCTCGTTAAGGTGTCCGGGATGCCTCTATGAAATTACGGGTGAATTGGATAAGGAGCTAGTAACCACATCTCTATCACCTGATCGAGTGCAAATTGGTGAACCGGATAAAGAGCCGGAAGTGCGCGGGCTGACGCAGGTAGAAGGAGGGCATTATACTAAATCCATCTTGGAAGGTTCGTTACTGGACGAGTTAGCAGCGGAAAGCCAAGTAGAGCCGGATGACACCGACATAGAACCAGCCACTGCACCAGCTCCCCCGGCGCCCATGGCACCCATCGCTCCATTAGCGCCAATAGCGCAGCCGGTGGCGATCACGCCCCAAGCAGCACCAGCGCTGCCAGCGGCTGCGGTAGTTGCATCAGAAGGTCCGGTGCAAGAGACTGAGCTAACACCTGATGGAAACAGCACCACAGAACCAGTAGAACCTGATGAATCGCCATCACCAGTAGAGCCATCTGAAATAGAGGGAGAAAAATGATTCCAAGAGAACTTCGGAGTGCACCCTAAAAATATACTATGAAGGGGCGCTATTTATCTTGAGTTGGTGTTGGTGTGGTTTCACTGTCTTCGGGTTCATTTGGTTGATTTTGCGCCGGCGGCAATTGCAGCAGCTTTGCAACCTGCGGTATTTGTTGCGAAGCTGGTGCATGCACAGTCGATGGTGAACTTGCTAAGACTGGTGTTGTAGAAGTTGAACCTGGTGTTTGCTCTCCAACATTACCCACCGCCGAACCCGGCAGCTGTGGAGTAGCAGGCGCCCCCACGGAAATCACAGCAGTGGGATGCTCACCGGGCTTTACGGTTACCGTTTCTTTCGTTGATTTTTTCTCTTTATCCCGCTTCCTTCGGTTATTAATAATGATTACCAATACTAGAATAATGATGATTATAATGATAATAAATAAAATGTTCAAAAATGTGAACAAAGTCGAAGATTTATCGGTATCAGGCTTTTCTATTCCAAATATCTTCACTGTTAATTCAGCTTTTTCTTCGATGACTAGATCATACTCGGCAGCCCTCCCGGAAACTGCCGTGACCGTTAATACCACTTCGCCTTTTTTCGCACTTTCTGCAATCGTTACCGTAATATTGAACCTTGCACTACCATCTGAGATCGCATCCATTGTGCCGGGGTCGTTCACTAGTGCACTTATATCGGCATCCGCCGGAACATGTACGCTCAACGAGATAGTATCCGTCAACTCGCCGAGATTAAAAACAATTGCTTGAACGGATACCACATCACCGGGTACCTGTTCGAGATACGGCGGATTAAC
>CBFDAW010000184.1:0-6344 GCA_965602865.1 uncultured Thermoplasmata archaeon | reverse complement strand
GAATGCGTTTTACACTATATAAAAGTTAACTTTATTTTGCGGTAGTCCCTTAGCACAGAGTATTACAATAATGATGCTCCCATTTGGCTCTTGAAAGATGCTGGTGAATTCGGTGCAAAAGCCCAGGAGATCACCGGGACTTGTACGGTTTCGTATAAATTAAATAATAATAAAATAACTGAAAAACAACTACCTATAATTATCGAAATTGCCGAAACACCAATCTTATCTCTTAATGGGCAAATACCAGAATCAGAAATAGGTGGTAAGGTTAATGGCAAAATCAATACTAATTTTGAGTTTTTCCAGAGCACAGATGAAAAAAGTCTTTCGCTCAAATTTAAAAATGAAGGCAATATTGATTTAAAAAATGTTGAAGTTGAGCTTTACACTGAAAATTCTGAATTTTTTTATAAATCGAGTTTTTATTACGATGAGAATAACTATGGAACTAAACAATATTATGGTGAAAAAATAGAACTTGGAGATATTGCAATTGGCCAATCAGAAACAAAACTATTCACAATTAATATGAAAGATAATCTTCCCCCAGGGTTGTATAAGATCCCGATTAAATATACTGCAGCATATAATCGTGAGGGTATATTAGATGTAGATTTATCGGTAAACGATTTTCACGAAAAAATCACAGCAGCTCGAATGTGGAACAATAAAGGGTATACACCGTTTATTTTAGTGAATATATTAGAGGGCGATGATTCAGATGACAATATTGAGCCGGATTTATTAGCTTACTCAACAACCTCACTACAGCAAGGTATGAACAGAGTCTTGCTTGAAGTGGAGCTTACAAATCTGGAAAGATATCGATTAAATAACGTAAATGCATATATATCCGTCGGTGGCTCATCACCCATTCGACCTTTAAACGAATTGAATAATACACCTATTACTATTGATGCCCAGGAGAAGAATTTCTTAATTTATGGATATAGTGATTCCGAAATTCCACAAACATTTTTTGTCCATTTCCTCGTTGATATAGATAATAATGCATCCTCTGGAATGCACAAAGTTCCTATTACATTAACATGTTTGGATAATTACAATCAAGAGCGGACAACAATAGTATTTGTAGCGCTATATATCAAACCAGTACCGCCTAGTTTAGTAATATCTGATGTTTCAACTACTGACATCAGATCAAATGAAACTTTCTTTTTAACTGTGAAAGTATATAATTGTGGTGGTAGTGAGGCAAAGAATGTAAAATTGATGTTCAATGGTTCTTCAAATCTGTTTTCCGCTCAGAATATTTTTCAAGAAGTATCATCTATAAAAAAAGGCAAGGAAGTAGAGTTTAATTTCGCAATCTCGGCGGGTGAGGTTGAACTTGGAAAAACCTACACCTCCTCGGTATTGATAAGTTATGAAGACATATTAGGTAATTATTATTCATTTACATCCAATGCCAAAAACACCATACCACTTAAAGTTAATACCGATAAAGTAGAAACCGAGCAAAAAGAACCGTTGTTGAGGCCTAGATTTGTTCTGTCAGATTTGACTACCACAGATATCGTACCAAATAATAATTTTACATTAACAATCAAACTATATAATTATGGTGAACGCAGTGCAATCAATTTATATATAATGTTTAATGAATCCTCTAACCTATTCTCTGCCGCGGATAGCATTTATGGACCGAACTTCATTAAGGAAAATACTAAGATAAAATATGATTATACCATTATGGCTGGTGAGGTTGAACCTGGGGGCGTTTACACCTCATCGTTTCTATTAAGTTATTCTGATTTGGTAGGTAATTTTTATAACTTTTATGAAAATCCTTCGCTAAGTATCAAATTATATGTTAAAGAAAAAGAGGAAACATCACCAGATTCAATAATAGAAGCACAAAAAAATGAAACTGGTGTTAAATATTTTAAGGCTGAAGAATCGGATGTTTTTGATATTTCAAATGGCTTTGCTATGATTATACTCGGATTATTTATTTTAATTAGTTCAATAATATTTAGTGTTATCCATTATAAGGTTGGAAAAACACCAAAGACTCAAAAACATCAAGAATCCCAGGAAATTAAAAAAAACCAAGAACCAGGAAAAACAATGGATCAACCTCGAGATACATATATTAGAGAACAAATAATGCCAACTAACCATAATCTAGATAAAGACCCACCAAAAGTAATCCATACTATTCCAACATCGGTACCTACAACTGTAACTACTTCTACATCTACATCTTCGGTACCATCATTACCCCCTGCTTCAGTTTCTGTGACTAAGAGTACTTCAACTTCAGCCTCAACCCCACCAAAACCACAGCAGCAAAAACCATATTTAATTAGTCAATCCACACAACAAATAAAACCTATACAATCACCATCAATCTCCTCGTCCTCAATATCACCCAAATACACTAAATATTCCTGATTATTTTATTATTTAGCATTGGAATTATCAGATGGTGCTGGATTTACCCTGGCTTTTCGTTTTTTATGTCTAAGAAACCAAGTTACTACAATAATTACAAAAATACATATGGTGATTATTAATATGATAATCCAAAGTTCAGTCTTAACAGTGGTTTTAACTGGAATTTCTTCCACAATAGTTGTTGGTTCCGGTTTAGTGGTGTTTAAGACTATAGACGCAGAAACTGGATCTGCTATATTACCCACATAGTCTTTTACATTGAAAAAAACAGTCTTTTCACCATCATTAGGTGGTAGATCAAATATTCGTTTTTGGCTATAATTTTCCCATGAACTCCAATTTATACCGTCATAACTGAATTTCATCATATGAACGCCTGACATTGCATCGAGTGCCGTTAAATCAAGTAAAACTTCTGTTGAATTAGTTTCTGGTGAACCATTATTTATCAAAATTGATAAAGAATATGGTGGGGTAGTATCCAGAATAATTGTATCAAAAACAGGCTCAGCAATATTACCAGCATGATCACGTACTCTGAAATATACTGTCTTTTCTCCATCAATATTATTATTTATACCCTCACCCGCAACAGTTGTAAGTGAAATAGTTTTCATAATTTTGTATGACTCTTTGTTAAACCAGTTATTCCCATCATAACTTAATGACATATTGCTAATGCCAGATAATGTATCAACAGCATAAAGATTTAATCTGATTATATTTGATTTCGTATATTTATCATCATCATTAATTATTATTGATAAATTCTCTGGAGGTGTGGTGTCTAAAATAATCGAATCGAACGCTGGTTCACCAATATTGCCTGCACGGTCATTGACAATAAAATATACATACTTTTCACCATCACCCTGAGGAAGATTAAATAGTGCTGTCGAATTGAACGGCTCCCATAATGTATATGTTATATTATCTGAACTACAAGCCATTAATGAAACACCTGAGCCGGAATCGTGGGCGAATAATGATATTTCGACATTAATTGAATTTGTATATGAGTTATTATTATCGATATAAATTGATAGCTCGGGTATTTTATCGTCATACATAAATGTATTACCAATACCAGGGTGTTCGACATTCTGTGCATTATCTGTTGCCCGAGAAAATATGGTGTAATAAGTATCAGTAACCCATCGCACATCATTTGCCTCGAAATACCACTCCTTGGTGCCTACAACATCTAACCAGGTCTCAAGGGCAAGCCAAGCACTGCCATCCCAGTAAATATCTCCATAGGTTTGTTTAATACAAATTTCTACCGTATCCACACCTGATCTATCAAAATCTTTTGATGTGCCAGTTATAGTATCTAAATTATTTAAAAATGCACTGTGACTTGGGATAGTTATGGTAGAGACTGGCGGAACTTTATCTATATTGAAAATAATACCATTTCCCGGAACTTCAATATTTGACGTTTTATCTGTTGCTCGGGAGTAGACGATGTATTGTTCACCTGAACGCCAAACCACAGCACTCGAATCAAAGTCCCATATTAAGGTCCCTGATGTTAACAACCAGGATTCTTTGGCGTGCCAATGTGTACCGCTCCAAAAATGATCATCACTCAATCTCTTAATTGAAATCTCAACGTTTTCTAAATTATATCCATATTTATTATCAAAAGCGGTTCCCGAAATGTTAGTTAGACTATTATAAAATCTGTTTTGAACAGGTTGTAGAATTACGGATGTTGGTGGGTTTATATTGCCCGACGCCTTATTTAAAATATCTATGTATGTCTTATTAAAAGATAATGTTGTGGGTATATTAAAAACCGAACCGTTCAATGCTAGATATTTTAAGTTGGTTTCAGGGTATAACATCACTAGTTTATCGTAACCGGCTTCGGTTGATTGTATGTCAAACGTAATTTTTTCTGTTTCATTGATTGCGACTGTGCCAAGAGACCACCTATAAACTCTCGAATTGTCAATGCTCGTTGGTTTTGGTATGATGGTATTTTCAACTATTTTTATGTAATCTGGCTTAACCATAGTAACTACGGCTTTCTTACCTGCAGCATTTATATTATCCCATATTATTCCTAGTAATTCAAGGATTACCTCGGCGATATCATCATAACCTAAGGCTCGATATACACCACCAGTGCCATTTGTCAAATAATTCCATTGTGCCCAACCCGTTTCATTAATTTCTTCTGTATCTTCAATACCGATAGATATCCAAATAACATTATTTTCAGCAGTATCAGCCACCACATCTACCATTGTATGATTATTTGGGCACTTGCCTGTACTGGAATAATTACCCCATTCGCCATAGTCATTATCACAATCGTGTGTTACACCATCACCTATGAGAAGTGCTATTTTCATAACATTTCCACCTCGCCAGTAGAAGTTATGAGTTGTATTATAAATTGCATCTAAGGCGGAGGTCTTACCGTCTGAACCACCCCCGTCGTATAGGGCATTTACCTTATTCTTGAATGCATTTGTATCGGTAGTGAGTTCCTGCTCTATTTTAAATATCCAATCATATGATTGACCATAATTTGCTGCGTATCCGCATCCTGAGTAATAACCGGGATGATCACGATATGAGGCTAAGCCAAACTGAACATCAGTAATATTAGCATTAATATCCTTAACAATTTCTTCTATTTTATATTGAATTTGTTGAAGGTTATTACCCATACTACCAGTTGTGTCTACAACAAAAACTATATCCGCCGCTTTTGGCCCCTCACTTTCATTATGTGGTTTACCTTTACCCTTTATTTCCAATGTAACCGTTGCAAAATCCGGTGTACCGGGGTCGTCTTGTTGATATATTTGAGTTGGTGTAACCCATTGCTCAATAGCCAAATAGGGTGTAGAATTATTGTGTTCATGTATTATTGAGCGTGGTTCATGATTGAGGTATTCGGTGGCTACATCTTGTTCTTGTGATGGTTCGCTTGGTGATGCAATTATTACAGTTAATAATAAGCTTAATATTGTTATTACCCAAATTATTTTATTGGAAAATTTTCGCTTATTTTTCATTTTGGTCCCCAATCTGTTTATAATCAAGATTTCGATTATAATTTAAATACCCTTCTGATTCATGAACACAACTGTTATTCTCACTTTATAAATTCTACTAAGAAACAGTTATCAATTATTTATCAACTATATATGATTATTGGCCAACATGTTGTAGTTGTAGACATAATTTCAATTACTCCAGCATTATAATCGTTCAATTAAAGTCTAATTTTTTCTTAAATTGTATTTTCCCACCATTCTCAGCCATCACCATCGAGTTTGGGGTAATTAAGGTTTGGGGAATTTTTATATTGTAATTCTCAAACTCCCACCGTCCCACCTACTGCTTTTTATTGCCCAATACCACCCCCCATCCCCGGTATATCGTTGCTCAAATCAATAAGTTGGCGGATACCTTTCTCGCGCAGGTTGATGATCGTATCCTAAATCCTGAGGCGGCGGAGGTGGAACTCGATCAAATCGCTGTGGTGGTGGACCTCGATCATATTGTTCTGGCAGCGGACCGCGATCATATTGTTCTTGATGTGGCGGTGATGGTATACGTTTATATATTGGTTCTGGTGGTGGCGGTGGAATTTTTCTTCTTCTTGGTATTACCATAACAACAGAAATAAGTAACATTGCAAATGAAACGAATGATAAAATCCAACCAATATCTCCACCCCAATTTTGTTTTGTTTTGTCAATATCATATTCATCCTCTTCAGTATCTTCATAATTGCCAAAAAAACTCTTGGTCGGGTCATCATGGTCGGGGGCTTCATAATCTCCTCCACTATTTTCTGCATTTTTTTCTGCATCGGTTTTCATTGCAGAAGGCAAGGCGGCCATGAACACTATTGGTGCTAAGAGGCAAAAGATTATTGCTAAAATACCAAATAT
>CBFDAW010000183.1:0-6351 GCA_965602865.1 uncultured Thermoplasmata archaeon | reverse complement strand
GTATTGATCAAGATATAAAAGATATGCTTGAGTTTTTAAATGTAAACCCGGATGAATGGGACGATGCAAAACGAGAAAAGCATAGTAGACAAGAATACGCTTTTGTACCTAGTGTCTCCATCGATCCAAAGATCTTGGATTGGAGTACTGCTATGAGATTTGAACTTGAATGGTTGATAAATCAATCGATAATATCTGGGTTAACAGAAAATGATATTCAACAAATTGCATCAAACGCAAAGGCGGGTAATGCTGGTTATAATTCAAGAGTAATCTATGCAAATGGCACCTGGAAATCTTACTTTGAAACCGGAGCGGCGACATTTAAAGACGATTGCGGGTCTCTGGTCCGGTTAACTCTGAACGATCTACCGGCTATTGCGGGTAAAGAAATTACGAACTCACCAAAAGAATTTACTTACACATCTTTCGTAATAATAGGTGCAATTGTTGCATTCATCGCACTCGGAACGTTTTCCTATTCTCGCCTAAAAAGAAGATCCATACTTGATAACCTAAATCGCCAGAATATCTTCGAGTATATCAAAGCCAACCCAGGTGTACATTTCAAAAAACTACTTCGAGAGCTCAATTTCAAACCAGGAGCTCTTTCATACCATCTGAATGTTCTTGAGAAAGAAGAATATATCAAATCAATCCAGCATGGAAATTATAGGCGTTTTTATCTCTTCGGGACAAAAAGTGATTTAAAAATTGCACTCACATCCATTCAATTGCGAATATTGAGTATAGTAAATGAGCGCCCGGGTATTTCACAATCGAATATCTCGAAAACCTTAGGGAAGAACAGAATGTTGATAAATTATCATATCAAGATTCTAGCGGATGCCGGGATTTTATCACTTGAAAAGAGCGGTCGAGAAAGTCAGTGCTTCACGACAGAGACTACTGAACATTATCTCACTGGGTGATTATAATTCTGCGATTTCAGAATATAAAGTAATTTCTTCCCACCTTCAAAATGGTATCTTCTAGCATTCATTCAAACAATATGGACAACACTCTACACTTTTGGTTAATGATGGAACTTAAAAGTATTTAATATTTTGTTATTTGTGTATCCCTGGGCTTTAATTGGTTTGTATACTATCAAATATTTTTATAAATCACCACAGATAAAAATATATGTTAATATGTATAAAAATGTGGTCAAAAATTAGTTTTTAAGGAATTTTTAATAGTTCTAAAGATTTAATGTTAAATTAAGAACCAATAATGATATATATTAGAGAGCTAATTGTTATTTGAATCAATCTTCAATAAAAAATTGATATTAAAATAATCACAAATATGTTCATGAATCAGTAGAGTTTATAAAGCGAAATAATGTGGGATTCATTCAGATTCCTACTAAATATATATATAAATTAAGCTTATGATAATATGTTATGGGGTAAGAGGCAAATTACCATATTCATAATCGTGATTCTTGGGGTAACATTATTTCCAATATTTCAATTTCCTCCTTCAGCCGGTGATTTAAGTAATCCTTCGGTCTTGGTTCCTCATAACCCAATATCTATAAATGGGGACAGCGGATTCACATCAACAAATGGTGTAGTTTCGGGAGCGGGAACTAAAAATGATCCATACATAATTGAAAATTGGTCCATAAGTGCCTCAACAACTATCGGGATTTATATTTACGACACTTCTGTTTATTTCATTATAAGAAATTGTTATATTTACAATGGAAACTCTTCCCACCATGGGATTTATTTTTACAAGTGTGACCATGGAATTATCGAAAATAATAGAATTATCAGTAATAAGTATGGGATATATATAAGCGATTCAAACTACTGTATAATACGAAATAACACCTGTAATTTTAGCAAAGCTAATTGTATTTATATTTATAGATCTGATCATAATCTTATTATTAATAATACCTGTGAGTGGAATTTGGGCACGGGAATATATAATTATTATTCTGACTACAATACAATAATAAATAATACTTGCAGACTGAACTCAGGACACGGGATTTGTATTGACGAGTCCGATTATATTTCTGTTTTAAACAATACTTATGATTCTAATTATCAAACTGGCATAACAAATTCGTGGACAGATCATAATACTATAATTAATAATAGTTGCTCGAACAATTCAAAGGAAGGCATTATAATCTATTACTCATCGAATAATAAATTCAATAATAATACAATCTCAAATAATTCAGCCTATGGAATTTATATTTATGATTGTTCTTCTAATATATTTGCAAATAATACCATCAAAAACAACGCGAACTATGGCATATATTTATCTGAATCATTAAATAATCTTTTTTATAACAATTATATAAATAACAATAAAAATTATTTGGTTAATAAATATAATATTAGTTTTAAAAATACCTGGAATATATTAAAGACTCCGGGACGAAATATCGTTGGTGGACCATATCTAGGTGGAAACTATTGGTCAGATTATATGGGGTATGATGATGATCAAGATAGACTCGGCGATACAAATTTACCCCATGGTCCAGGGGACTATCACCCGCTCATAATGCTCTCACCCCCGAAGATAACAGATAACACTCTAAAAATCCCCACAACCGGAGATCAATTTGTTTTTAATGGAACTGTTTTTGCCAATGGAAAAGTTAAAAGCGTTAATATAGAATATTATTTTGACCAAAGCCCGTCTAAAAACGAAACCATGAACCTTAGAGCTGGAAATAGTTATTTAGGTACATACACACTAAATATTACTATCCTAGACCAGACATTCGGGCTTTTTTATTTTTTCAGTGCTAACGACGAGTTTGATAATTGGGGAAACTCGAAGATTAAAATGTTAAAGGTAATCGACAACGATGGACCAATTATCGACGATTATACCTCTTCCGAGCCAATTACAGGCGAGAACTTCAGATTTAATGCTTCTATCATTGATAATATTAACCTTACCGATGTGCATTTAGAATTTTGGTTTGATCATGGTGTTCACCAAAACATAACATTAATTTCCCAGAGTAAATTTTACTGTACAAATACAACGGTTCCATCAAATGCAAAAAAACTTCGTTATACCATATCAGCCTTGGACAATTCTAGCAACTGTGCACCACAAAAATTAAAAACCCTATATGTAACCGATAATATTCATCCTAATATCATTGACAATAGTGGCACACCCACAACCGGCGATAATTTTTCATTCAGTTTTGATATTACCGACAATATTGAGGTTTTGGAAGTATTTTTAGAATATTGGTTCGATGAGAGACCCAGTAATAAAGTTACATTACCCACATTCCCAGAAAGACCAATATATCATATTATAATACCACCGGATGCATTTGTCCTACATTCAATCGTCACTACCATTGATGTTTCGAACAATATAGAACAGCTTGAAATTAAAAAATCTATTATAGATAATGATTTGCCGGTGATAAATGAACTTATGTCAGAATATCCGGGAACCGGAAGGATTTTTATTTTCAATTATTCAATCTATGAAAATCGTTTGATAAAAAATGCCTCTATTGAATATTGGTTTAATGATGGAGAATCTATTTTAACATCATTAAATTTCAAGGACAATGAATATTACTTAGAAGTAGAGGTACCCCTTGATTCAAAAATACTGCGATATAATATAACCGCCCAGGATGCGAGTGATAATGTTGCCTGGCTAGATAATAACTTAGATATTATTGATGTAATTCCTCCTGAGATTTATAACCTTACCGAGGAAATACCTACAACCGGCGACAGGTTCGAGTTTAAAGCTTCTGTGGAGGATAATATTTGTGTCGAGTCAATTTATATGGCGTACTGGTTCGATGATAATTATGATAATATAAAAAATATAACATTCAACAACACTTTTATAATTCCTATACAATCAAATGCTTTGCTGCTGAACAATATATTAACCGCTAGAGATACCTCCGATAATGTCCGAGTTAAAGAGATACACTTGAATGTAAAGGACAACGATCCGCCAATAATAAATGATGAGCCTCCAACACCTACTACGGGTGATGAATTCAACCTTAATTTCAAAATTACAGATAATATTGAAGTTTCAAACATACGTTTGGAGTACTGGTTTGATGAAGAGAGTGAAAATGATCATGAAAAAATAGAATTTGGCAAAACTGGCAGTAATAATTCGATAGTAGCTCCTTATTGCTCAAAAGTTTTACATTATACACTCGCTGCTGAGGATAAGGAAAAAAATACAGCCGTTATTAATAGAGATATAAAGGTTATCGATAATGATGCCCCGATAATAACTGATTATTCATCAAAAATCGGGGATACTTACAGATTCTTTGCAGAGGTAATTGATAATATTGAGGTTTCAAACGTTAAGGTAAATTATTGGTTTGAAAATGGAATTATAAATATTGTAAACCTTAATTTAAAGGATGGAAAATATGAAGGCATCATAACACTCAAGGACAATGTTAAAAAGATGAATTATGTAATCTCCGCAAATGATACATCAGAAAATTTACGGCTTATAAACGAAAATAATATAGAGATTTCAATACAACAACATATTTCACCTTTTACAATTTATAGAACATTTATTTATTGGGTAATTTTTACAATAATAATAATTATTGTGGCAGTATTTTTATTAAATTCGGTTTCTAATAGAAAACGTGCTAAATTTAACTCACGATCAACAGAAGTAGTTGCTGCTGAATCGAGCATGACATTAGTTACTGCTTCAGTTAATGACCAACACCAGCCTACCGTAGCCACCCCAAAATTGGTAAGCCCTAGCACTAGTATTATACAACCGCAAACCACTTCTAGCACTTCACCGAAACAAATGACTGTACCACAGCTACAGCCAAAAATTGAAAAAGTAGCTCAAGTACCACAATTACCCGCGGCACAAACACAAACCACAACCGACGCGAGTAAAACTACCGCAGTCCTTGAAGAAGTAAAACCCACTCCAATAGTACCTTTGAATAATAATGTGGAAAAATCAGGGGGGGCGTGAAAATGAAATTTATATTACAAAAATGGATTAATTTGGGGATCATTTTAATGCTGATAGTTGCGGCTTTTGTTGTAATACCCGTGAAAGAGAGTAACGCTCTGTCGAAACCTCGAGAGCAAACTCAATCTCAATATCAACCTCAGCCCAGGAATGCAATACAAGATGCGATCTCAACAGGCGTAGCCTGGTTGGCGAACCAACAAAACCCGGACGGTTCCTGGGGTAACTCATATCCAATAGCTTGCACTGGCTTAGCGCTTACCAAACTGCAAGAGTACGCTTATGAACAAGGTAAATTGCCGTTCGACGATGATTATATCTATAAGGACAATGTCACTAATGGCTGGAAATTCATATTCAGCACTTATGATCAGAATTGCCCCCTTTACTTATACAAACAACCTTTGTGCAATCAAAAACATGGCGAAAGATTGGATGATCCGGATACAAATGCAAATGGTTATGGCCTATATTTTGGTAATAATTATAACACAGGCATTTGCCTAATGGCACTCGAAGCCTCCGGGACACCTAATAGGCTTAACGATGGTGGAATAGATTTTAATGGGGATCATATTCCGGACACATTTTTTCAAATCGTGCAAGACACCGTTGATTGGATAGCTTTTGCACAAGGAGACTCAGAAGATTCAGAAGGTGGTTGGTGTTATACATATATCAATAACACATCTGGCTCACCGGATAACTCTAATAGTGGGTATACAGTTTTGGGTCTTGCAGCGGGGGAAGAATTCGGATGTATAGTGCCTGATTGGGTTAGAACGGAACTTGATGTTTGGATAACTAATATACAGGATCCAGTAGATGGTGATGTAAACGGATACGATGGGGGATCATACTATCGGGCACTTAGCGGGGGTGCAAATTTACTCAGAACCGGTAATTTAATATTTGAGATGACATTTTATGGAGATACACCCACATCCGAACGATTCAACGCTGCGATAGACTACATTGAAAGACACTGGCATGATGGTGTATATACAAGCCAGGGTTGGGGGTATGAACAAAGTATTTCGGATTATCAAACAATGTTTTGTCTCATGAAAGGGCTTGAATATTGCGGAATTGACTATCTTGATCTTAATAATGATAGTTATCCGGACCACAATTGGTACAATGAGTTCGCATCGGTTTTAATAGCTCAACAAAATATAAGTGGTTGGTGGCCGATAGGCGGTTATTATGGTAATGATCAGATTTTATCGACCACATGGGCTCTTATTACTTTAGAAAAAATTATCCCACCAAAACAGCCAGAACCTAATCCTACACCACCGGTGGCTGATGCAGGCGGACCTTATCTGGGTAAAGAGGGTGCTCCGA
>CBFDAW010000182.1:0-6393 GCA_965602865.1 uncultured Thermoplasmata archaeon | reverse complement strand
TCCCCCGATCTTTTACCACCTTGATACGGTACCTCGGTATCCGGCGCTTTAGAAAGCTCGGTGGTTTTATCCTGCCAATGTACACCATCACCCGTGGAGTTAAGCGCGATATCGGCGTCGGACTGGTTCGTATCATGCCAGCCATAGCTCCTATACGCTAAAAATAACCGATCTTGATAAATACACATATTTGGGTCGTAATCGTAAGGTGCTTCCGGGTGCCATTCCGGACGGTTGAGCTCAATGAGTGCTGGTGATAGATAATCAGACTCGGTATATGCTAATTCCATTCTAGCCGTTGAAACCTCGGCAGTTGTTGGCAGATAGATACCACCGCTTTGGTTATAGTTACCGGGAATAAAACCCAGCGTTAATTCCTCGTCGCCATTATTGAAGATACTTTGGCAGCCAAGGGGACCGTATTCACGCTTTAATGACCAATCAATAGTCCCGTTATCTCCAATATCCAGAGTCATATTCCAGGGCTGGGTGGTGCTTTCGTCCAGGGGACCAACTAGGTCGAAACTAAAATATGATACCACTGCATCATTTGGCAGATTCAAAACTATACTTCTATCGGATTTACTTTGGTCCGTGAAGATTATGATCTGCTCTTCATGAGTCAACTCAATGGCTTGGGAACAATGTGATAATAATATCAGAATGGTTAAACCAAGTACAATTAATTTTATTGCCCTAAGCATTATAATCACGATATTTTTTTAAAATAGAATTACCAATAATTGTAATTCGATTATTGATTATTTATTTTATGGAAGAAACAGATAGTTCAACCAAACTTTTTTTATATTTTGAAATGAATTATTGTATAAGAGAGGCAAGTTTATGCGGGATCGGATTATTGCAATCATTATTATACTGCTTTTTTTAATTAAATTCATTGTGATCGACCCCAATTTTCAATCTATGGCAACGAAAGATATTGAGGATTTTAAAGACCCGGATAAAATAAATATCTCAAAAAGAGTCGATAAATTATTAAATACACCGCCTCGAGGATTCACCGAGAATTGCGGGCAGCTCGAGAATGATGATGTTCGGTTCTATGCCCAGGGCGGGGATTTATGGTTCACTGACGATGGCGTGTGGTTCGAAGTCAGGGATGAATTTTCGATTTATAGTCAACAGTCCACAGTCTACACTCGAGGGTCGAACCTAGCGACTGAGGACTGGCGACTGAGGACTAGTGAGTATAAAAGAGTCGTGCTGAAGCAGGAGTTCGTTAGTGCGAACCCGGTGATTCCGGTTGGGAATGAACGATTAAGCTGGAATAGTAATTTCTTCTATGGAAACGATTCCTCGAAATGGTGTACTGAGGTGCCGAATTATCAAGAGATATATTATAAGAATCTATATGACGGAATAGATTTCCGATATTACACGAATGATCAAGGGTTAAAATATGATTTCGTATTACACCCCGGTGCGGATATTAACCAGATTAAGATAAGGTACGAAGGTGCGAGAGAGCTTGGAATTGATGACGACGGGAACTTGATAATAAAAACCAAAATTCAAGATATTACAGATGGCGAGCTATTCATTTATCAAGATTATTCTGGGTGTCGAGAACAAATTGAAGGTAGGTTCAAAATTTATGACAAAATAGATTATGGTTTCGAGCTTATAGACGGGTATAACAGGTCTGAAATCCTTATAATAGACCCAAAGGTTATGATCGATTATTCAACATATATCGGTGGAAGTTCCGGAGAACTCGGCTATGATATCAAAGCGGACAAAATGAGAAACGCGTTTGTGACAGGAATTACAATGTCATCGGACTTTCCCACGACGCCAGGTGCTTACGATAACTCATTTAATCCGAATGGATCGTATGTTGATCTCTTTATTTTAAAACTAAATTTTAACGGTTCAAAGATCATTTATTCCACATATATCGGTGGAAACCACTCCGAGTATTGCCAAAGTATTGCAATAGACACCATGGGGAACGCATTCGTAACAGGCTGCACATTTTCTTCGGATTTTCCCATCACACCGGGGGTGTTTGACTCATTTTGTAACTTCGTAGATATTTTCATCCTTAAACTTAATCCTAATGGCTCAAAAATCAACTATTCTACATTTATTGGCGGGCGAGGTGAGGACCGGAGTAATGCTATCGCCATTGATGAGTTAGGTAATGCTTGTATAACTGGTGAAACAAATTCAACAAATTTCCCCATAACATCGGGTGCATTCAGTAATATGTTTTCCAAGGAATTCGATGCGTTTGTGCTAAAACTTAATACGAATGGTTCAGCACTTATTTATTCTACCTTTATTGGTGGAAATGGCCATGATACCGGCGAGGATATCGTGCTCGACTCAAGTGGTAACGCATTTATAAGCGGTAATACCGGTTCAAATGATTTCCCGAATACAACCGGTGCGTTCAATAATTCATTGAATGGTATAATAGATATTTTTGTACTCAAGCTTAATCAAATCGGGTCGAATCTTATCTATTCCACTTTTATCGGTGGCGGTTATGCCGAATATGGTGAGAGCATTAAATTAGACTCGATGGGAAATGCGATCGTGACCGGTAGAACGAGTTCCATTGATTTCCCCGTAACCTTGGGCGCGTATAACGAGATGTATAACGGCGGCACATGTGACGCGTTCGTGTTTAAGCTTAACCACAACGGCTCAAAAATCATTTATTCAACATATATTGGCGGTTCTTATTCTGATTATGGTAAGGGCGTGGTGGTCGATTTGGGTGGGAATGCGATCGTGGCGGGGTACACTCATTCAAATAATTTCCCAACCACCCATGACGCTCTTGACAATCAATATAATAATGAAGAATCGTTCATGTTTAAACTCAATAACGATGGTTCCGAGTTATTATACTCAACGTATTTTGGCGGCAGCCAATCCGATGCGGCTCATTGTATCGGCATGGATCCGTTCGGGAATGTTTATATCTCCGGTTTCACGAACTCTACCGATTTCCCCACTACCACCGGGGTTTACAATAGAAATTTGACCGGAAGTTGGGATTCGTTCGTGATTAAATTCTCTTTTCGCAAATTCATAAATATTACTTCAATATCATTACTGATGAATACCAAACCAACGAATATAATTTATTCAAAGTATTGCACTTACACATTTAGAGTTAGAGTAATTGATACTGTAAAGTTCTGGGATTTGAGCAATGTGTATCTGACACTGGATCCCACCGGTTGCTCGATCCGGTTACTATGGAATCGTTCATCCCGGAATTTTTTTCTACTTTCCGATTATAATACCTATTTTACCTTGGAGCCAACAAGCAATTCGTCAAATAATTCATTTGATGAATGGATTATAGATTTCAATCTTACCTTTAATTGGAGTTACCCTGATGAGGAGTTCCATGATGTCCAAGCCTATGCGACGAGCGCCACTTTAGCTACTGCATGGCTTAATGTAACAGATTTCTATCGTGTGGAGAACGATTTGGTATTTAACGGTACATTATCGGTGAAAGGTGAAAATCAACGACCAATTCAGAAGAATGATCTGGTTCGCGGGGGAGAGGGGCTTAACTGGGAAGGTTTGATAACGGTGTATGAAAATACGACAACTATTTATCCACCTGCAAACGAGTTCGATATTACTTTATGGGATGAAGCCGGTAATCTATGGTTGGATTCACCGGCGGTCGGGAAGCCAATTAATATTGAAACCAAAACTCCAAGTAACACAAATTCAGTTGGGTATTCCTATATAATAAACCTCTCTAGCATACCACCGGAATGTGATGCTACCAATGTATCATTCACTATTCTGATCGATGGAGATCATGTGACTTTTTCGAACCCGACGCCTGATGATACACTCTGGCAAACCACAGCTGATGTACTTGTCTCTGTAAACATTACGGATATTGGAGGTGGGCTGGTTAATGGCTCAAGTATAAAGTACCGCGTCCGGACGGATACTGGTATGCCATGGGGCGACTGGGTTGCGGCCGAGTGCGTGAACTCATCAGTAACCATTATACCACAAAATATTGTCTCACTTAGCGAAGGAACCGGTAACCTTCTTAAATGGCAGGCTAAGGACTCGTTGGGAAACGGACCTGACGAGAGCGAAGAATATAAAATAATAGTCGATACCGAAAATGTAACATTTTCAAATTTTATCCCAAGTGCTGATTATGTATCGCCAACCGAACAGGTAAAGGTAAGCATTATCATTTCCGACAATACCTCGTGGGTTGACGGTTCAACTATCGAATTTTCAATTTCCGATGATAACGGCAAGTCGTGGACCTCATGGAACTCATGGACGTCTGTATCGGTACTTGAAAACGCATCGAGGATCGTGGCGAAGCTTAATCTGACTCTCCAAAATGGCACCGAGAACCAGATCAAATGGCGCGCGTGTGATGTTGCAGGGAACGGACCCACCGAATCAAGGGCATACATCGTGAAGGTTTATGTTAATTCATGGCTGCATACTATTCATACACTACCAAAAGTAAAATTAATGCGTCCTAAAAATAACTCGATCATTCCCACAACCTTTGTTGAGCTTTCTTGGTTTCTCGAGAATAGAGATTTGTTGAATGTGAATTATAGCATCTATCTGGATACCGTAGATCCGCCTAGTACTATCGTTGAAACCGGATATATGGCTACGAGGATACTGATCGATGCTCTCTCCGATGGAGAAACATATTACTGGACCGTTATCCCCAAGGTGGGGGTAGTCGATGGGTGGTGTGATTCTGGTGTATGGACATTCTCGGTTGATACGAATATCCCGGTTCCTTCGGTTACGTTGATTTCTCCCAAGAACGGCTCGATTGTGTCCTCGTTGAAACCAATGCTATCCTGGTCGGTTGAGTATGATGGCAATAAACCACTAGTATACGATGTATATCTGGATACCAACGATACTCCAATAGAGTTCAAAAAAAGTTTTAAGACATATTTTTTCTCACAAAACGCTCTCGAAGACGGTGAGAAATATTACTGGAAGATCGTGCCGTGGGCGGGTAATGTGAGAGGTTTTGCATCCGAGACATGGTCGTTCACGATCGAAAGGGATCATATACCAAATTTCGGGCTTGAGCTAATGCTTGATCCTACCGTTGTCGAATTAACACCCGGTTCTATGACAATCGTTAAAGCAACAGTTACTAATCTTGGCGAGTTAAAAGATAATATCTCATTGAAATTTGAGGATGTTCAGGATAATGGCATTGATGCAGTAGTACAAGAGCCGGATCTTATGGCGGCAACTCCGGGTGGGGTCGCAAAGTTCAATCTGACGGTCAAAGCACTAGATGGCAGCAAAACCGGGGAGATAATTTTAACGGTGGTGGCAGACTCCGGGAAAGCCGCCCAGTACCGCCTATTTGTTGAGGATGACGCCGAGCTAACCGTTAAAATAATACGACCAAGTACTGAAAAACAAGAACCCGATAGAACCTCGTCAACCGTCGAGTTTTGGGTCATATTAATTGTAATAATCATAATTTTAATTGGGATCATATCCATGATCTTACATTCAAAAAAAGGAAAATATTCCAAAAAGAAAGCACCTGTAAAGCAAACAATAACCGATAACTCTACCGCATCCCGACCGCCAGAAAACAGCAAGATCAAAGTTCCGACCACAACCATATTTCCGCCGCCCGGTAAAACGAGAACTACCGGTTCACTACCATTGGCGAAACCGATCTTTCCCGCGCCCGTCTTTGCGATTCCGATACCAATTTCTCGACCATTAACACAACTTAATCAATTACCGCTGGCTAAACCGGTTCATGCACGCAGCGCTAAAGCGGTTATACCCATTTCCAAGTTATGAACTCAAAATCCAAGAAAGACGGGTGGACCCCAGTATAAATAAGTTCAAACCAATTTATTTTTGCGAATATCTGATAAGTTCCGCCGGTGTGAGTATGTCAACCTCATCGGTATCTAATTTCTTCTTGACCACGATAACCTTTTTACAGTCGAAATTTTCAACTTTCTCCAAAAAACGGTTTATATCATTTTTCGTGACCTTTCCCCATTTTACCTCACCAACCAACTTGGGTTTGTTTCTAATAGTGATGATTATGTGAACCATGGTTCATGAATGGCGGTTCACATTTATTTAGCGTGCAATTGCACAAAATCAAATTCACCACAACATCACAATCACCGGCACCAGTTTATTCTAAATGAGATTATAACCCATCCATTCATCTCGATAACTTTATATAAGTTTGTATATATATGTATAATGATGACGATAGTTGTCCTCGACTCTGATGGTATAATAAAAATTACAAAGACCGGATTACTATCTGAAGTTTCCAATACTTTAGGGATTAACGCAAAATAACTTTTACTTATTATCATTCATTTTCGCTATCTT
>CBFDAW010000181.1:0-6402 GCA_965602865.1 uncultured Thermoplasmata archaeon | reverse complement strand
ATGGGAAAGGTTAAATTTTTGTCAAGTCATGTTATGACAAGTTTGTCAAGCCCTTATCAAAACTGGTTTTATGGGAAAAAACTATAAATCAATTTTTAATGCTTTAAAAAAATGTTTTAATAAAAAATGGAATAAAGTATTTAATGATAAGATGTTAAATGATACTGAAGCAGCACACTTACAAAAATAAGGATATAAGATAATACACAGCTCCTGTTTCTGAGTTGCTTACGCGCATTAAGTCAACTAACGGCGGGTGTCTGCAGGCTTGGTGGTGGCGGGGAATTTACCCGGATGTAGTGATTTGAAGCAGGTTTAAGCAGAAAAGGGTTGGCTCTGCGGTTGTTAGCAACAATAAATCAATGAATGAATCATAAGGAGGGTAAAAGGGAGCGGGGGAATAAAATAAATTAATACTTATATTAAATCTCTTTTTCATTCTTAATCAACTTAATATGGGATTTATACTCACTTTGAAACTCATCCCGCATTACAACTAATAGATTTTCCCAATTCTTTTCCTTAATATGTTTCATTGCTAGAAGGACATTATCGTGAATTTTATTTCGATTGGGTTGCCGAAGGCGTATTATAAGAATACCATAATGATGGGTGTCTCGATATTCTGTAAATCCTTTATCTGTAGTTATAAAAAAACGGCGTTCTTTTTGTGCTAATTTCCAAATCTTGCTATTTTTCATGCCTTCGTTTTTTGATCCTCGAATATCTAAAACATCATGGCCCATATCACGCAATGTACTAACTGTCATTAAAGGGATATTCTCATCTACTAATATTTTCATAGGGATCAACTAAGTACTTCGATGGGCGTAATTTGTTCTTCAGCTAATGCAGCGGTATATTCTAAACACGCTAATATATCTTTACGTTTAAGCGATGGGTATTCTTTTAATAAATCCTCTATTGTATCTCCATTAGCTAACATATGCACTATTTGATAGGCAGGAATTCGTGTACCTTTAATGCAAGCTTGACCATGACATATTTTTGGATCTATGGTAATTCTATTATACATAATTCAATAACTCCAATTTTTTATCACTATATTATGAATAAACTTTTAAATATATATGTTTTAATGTTAACCAGTATAAAAAATCAATCAGGAATCACATATTCCTTCAGTTTCATATATCGCTGAAAAATGTCATCTGGTAACTCTTTAATATCAATGACTATCACTTCAACTCCACTCTGTTGGTAAATCTCATTAACTCTTCGCTGGACACTCTTACAAGCGGTGGTTTCGAACTCATAAATGACCTTTACTGAAATATCGAAGAGATCACAGACTCCTACGCCAACTATCTCAACTTCACTTAAAACATCATGTTTCAGATCTCGAAGGATCATGAACATAATCGCTTTTGCAGAAAAATGATTCAATTTCTCATTTAGATGATGGACCAATTTATTGATATCTGAAGTTTCAAATAATATCGCTTTATGGCTAAAATCGATAGCATCATCACTATCCAATACAGAATTCAAATCATACAAATTAAAGGACATTCAAATCACCGATTGATAAGGATTTGAATGTCTGGATTTAACTGAGATTAAAAATTGTTAAAATATGGATCATAGACCATTGGTGATTAAAATTCTTTAGAAATCGGAACCTGAAACTTTACTTTCCGAGTGAAGCTTATTTATTGCTGAGCGAGGTAGATATAGTTTTAAATTTCAAAGTATATTACTCTTATATTGAAAGAAGTGATGATAATATGGTGCTGAGAGTTGGAAAAATTGATAAAATTAGTTTCAAAGTAAGTTCAAATAAGGTTAATAAAATAAAAGAATCATTATAAAAAACGAAATAAAATCATTTACATCGTAAGCGGTAGTAAAACTAGTAGACCATACCACAATATTATCTGTTTCAGCATTTGAAGTTACACAGTTTCAACCACAGCTATCACCGCAAACGAATGTCAAAGTAAATAGAGGGAAATGAAATATCCTGCAACGATAAGGGTATATTTATTGATGAATGTTATGACAACGAGATAACTGGCAATACCATTTCAGAGAATGATTTAGGTATACAACTCCAAGGTACAGACCCAGATTCTAATTACGATAATATTATAACTGAAAATACGATTTCAGATAATATTGGTTATGGCATTGAGATTTTAAATAAATGTAATGGTAATGAAATTTATCATAACAATTTCATTTCTAATAATGCTGGGGTCATACCACAAGCATATGATGAATGTTCTAACACCTGGCATAAAGGTTATACTGATCCTATATTGGACCCTGATACGGAGGGTGGTAATTACTGGGACGATTTTGATCAACCAGGAGAAGGAGCATATGATGAGTATCAAGGCTCGAACCAGAATGTACTAACAGCAGATCAAATTGTAGATCTAGGACCTCCTAATGGTGGTAAGAATCCATATTTAATACTTGGAGGGGCAGGTGCTCAGGATGACTATCCATTTATAGTTCCATTATAGTCTATGAAAAAAGCTCATTCTTATCCTTTTTTTGTATAATTTTCATAGCTCTCGATCAAAGTAATTGATCCTTTATTCTTATTTGAGACTTGCCAAACGTAATTTAAACTTATACCCATAATGAATGGTACCGGATTTTCCGTCCTCACAAATCTTTCGAAACACGCAGGTTACTTGACTGCCTATTACCAGACCTTGATCTTTTTGGCTTTTTTCTTTATCAGCTTCTGAAAGTTCAGTTCGGGCATAATCAACGATTTGAGCGGTGATTTTTGGTCCTTCATCCAATTCTATGATCGCCAAAACATATGGTATTTGAGAATAGAACGCCTTTGCGCCGTCGTGGATGATAGTATAACTTAATATTTTACCGTTGCCGTTGAGTTTTACAGATTCCATTTTACCCAGACTTTTTCGATGGCAGTCCATACATACTTCTTTAGGCGGGAAAAAGGTTCTACCACAGTTAGCGCATTTTGTACCTAATAGATTATACCTATTTTCTGCTCTCTCCAGAATCTAGCCACCGTCATCTTACGCTCCCCCCTCGAAGATATGTACCACGGCAGTTCCACCGGTCCCGCCCAGGTTATGCGTTAGGCCCAAGGCGGCATCTTTTATCTGCCTTTTTTTTGCGGTACCTCGTAATTGAGTAACAATCTCCACGACTTGCGCGACTCCCGTGGCACCCGGCGGATGGCCGCGGGCTTTTAATCCGCCTGAGGTATTGATTGGAAAATTACCATTTAATTGTGTTAATCCTTCCTCAACGGCTGGTCCACCGAAACCCTTTTCCACGATACCCAGGTCCTCGATTGCTACGATCTCACTAATGGAATATGAATCGTGTACCTCAGCGAGATCTATATCTTTAATGGTTTTATTGGCTTGCAAAAAAGCTCGTTTTGCTGCAAAAACTGTAGAATCGATTCGGGTTATGCTCTCCCTGTCGTGCAGTGATATGGAATCAGACGCTTGCCCTGAGCCAATTATTTTAACAGGATACTCACAGATTTGTTTTGCCTTATCCAAGGAACATAAAACTACGGCGGCGGCGCCATCCGATGCCGGTGCACAATCGAAGACACCCAGGGGCTCGGCGACCCTTGGCGAATTCATTACAACCTCAAGATTTAGTTCGGATTGATATTGTGCTTTTGGATTAAGTTTTCCGTTCTTATGGTTCTTTACTACCACATGCGCAAGTTGCTCTAAAGTTGTGCCATATTCATACATGTGTCTCCTAGCTATCATCGCCCATAGTGATGGTAAAGTGGCACCAAAGAACGCCTCCCATTCTCGGTCAGCACCTGATACCAGCGTTTCGATTACTTCGGCAGGATTTATATCACTCATTTTTTCTGCGCTACCGACAACCACAATATCATGCTGTCCCGCCGCAACAGCAAGGTACCCCTGCCTAAACGCCAAGCCGCCGGATGCCGAGGCAGCTTCGATCCGAGTGGCGGGTATATGCCCACGCGTTAGCCCCACTTCATCAACGAACAGCGGTGCGATATGTTCCTGGGCAATTGCTAAGCCTGCGGACATGTTGCCGATATAAAGTGCATCGATCTCGTCACTGGTGATTCCCGCATCAGTGATTGCCAGATAACCGGCTTCGAGCCCCAGCTGGCGTAATGATTTATCCCAGATCTCGCCAAACTTTGTCATTCCGATTCCTATTACTGCAACTTCACGCACGATTCTCACCTATTCCCCCTCTAATTTAAGTTTTTCTCTGAATTTCACATATGTAGCATAATCAATAAATTTTGAAGATTTGATCATGTTCCCCAGTGTAAATTCCTCTGTTCGAAGATAACCATCGATATTGTCCGTGACCGTAATATCGAATCCATCCGAACCCGCACCGGAACCATATGAGACCATGAAGATTCTGTCACCGGGTTTAGCCTTATCCAAAACCGCGGCTAACCCGAGCAAAGACGAGGCAGAATATGTATTTCCAATGTATGGTGTTAATAGCGCCGTTTCTATTTGCTCTCTATCAAAGCCCAGCATCTTGGAGACATTAATCGGAAATTTACCATTTGGCTGATGAAATATCGCATAATCATAGTTCGAAGGTTCGGTGCCACATTTGGCCATGAGATTGTTACCACAGGATACAATGTGCTTAAAATAAGCGGGTTTACCGGTGAACCGCTCCCCATGCGAGGGATATTTCATTCCTTCCCGGCGCCAAAAATCCGGGGTATCAGTCGTAAAGGATAATGTTTCGTTTATCTCGGCAATAATATTTGATTTCCCAATAATTACGGCACACCCGCCCGCCGACGCAGAGAACTCCAACATGTCTCCCGGTGCACCTTGGGCGGTATCGGCACCGATGGCTAAACCGTACTTTATCAACCCTGAGCCGACAAGTCCGAGACAGGCTTGTATAGCGGCGGTACCCGCCTTACAGGCGAACTCGAAATCGGCGGCAGTTAGGTTGGGTGTAGCGGTAAGTGCTTCGGCGACAATGGTTGCAGTAGGTTTGACCGCATACGGGTGGCTTTCGCTACCAACATAAATCGCACCTAACTCGGTTGGTTTGATAGTACTTCGATTTACCGCCTGTCGCGCGGCTTCTACCGAGAGCGTAACAACATCCTCATCAGGGGCTGGCACTGACTTTGATTCTAAATTCAAACCTTTTTTAATTGCTCCTGCGTCCATGCCCCAGGTCTTTGCGATCTCCTCTACTTTGATCCGAAAATCCGGAACATAAACGCCATAACTTACTATTCCTAGATTATCCATATTGATCACATTCTTTTTTTCATTATAGTTTTCGTAATTTCATCAACAATTGATTCATGGGCAAATTTGTCTGTAAAAATACAATATTTTCAAGCTTGGCGAGTTTGATGGCGAGTGGGTCGATACGCTCGGGCTGGTGGAAGACGATCACCGCGGGTTTTAAGGTATGAGTCCGGATCGCTATCATGGGTGAGCGACCGAATTTTACACCGGTAAATATTAAGGCTCTATCCGAGTTCCAACCGAAAATTCGAAGATAGTCCTCTGCAGAAAATGTGAGAATCGCCTTTAGGCTATCAATGATCGTGTAGCCATATATCAATTTATCCGGATGTTCATCTAGTATCAATGATTTTGCACATATTTCTTTTGAAAAATCAGAGATCGATTTACCATCAAAGAATTCGCGGATATCAATTATTGCTTCAACGCTAGGTTTTGAATATTTTTTAATAATTGGAGACCCACGGTTTTGGTCTATATTAATCATTCCGTCTATGATTCTTCGAATGATATTAATCCCTGGTGATTGCCGTCTACCATGCTCATAATCACTTATTACCGATGAACTCAAATTGAGTTTTCCAGCCAGTTCTTGTTGTGTTATATTGAAAGTCTCTCGCCATTTTTTAATGGTGCGCCCTGGCTGTTTCGATAATGTAATCTCACCTGCAATTTTACCAGGTAGGTTCATGACCATGCCCGGGTGATGAATCGCAATGTATATAAACATGTCGAACTTAATGACGACAGATGTCGTAGTTGCGCCCTTTTAATCATTTAAAAATGTTCTATACATGACTGAATTTATAGGATGTCTAATCGGACCGTTTCGATTCATTATGAATGTTAATCACTGGCTAGAGGGGGAGACCACTATCATATTAATATGATAATAATCGTTGGTTAGACCGTTACGATTTATTTAATATATCACTCCGTTATCCTCGGGTCCGGGATTTACTGTGTTAGGCTCTAATTAAAAATCGCTTGTCAGGCTCTGTTTAATTTACGCTTATCAGGTTCTGTATATATGTCATTGTTTTAGGCTCGTGTACTTGATTATAGCTCTTAACCCCGATCCTGATTAAACAAATATAAATCAGAGCCCGCTCCTATCTCAGTAAAAATGAATCAGCAC
>CBFDAW010000180.1:0-6425 GCA_965602865.1 uncultured Thermoplasmata archaeon | reverse complement strand
TTATAAATTATAACTATGACAATTTTACAGATACTGGCACGATGATTGTACCGTTCAATCTTAATGCAACTAATGATGGCAAGTTCAAAATCTCCGATATCAGGATCATATATAATTATCGACCCAGTATTGAAATACTCAATATCCCCCCGGAGGGTGAACTTGTCTTTGAACCGGTTTATAGAATTCAATGGCGGGATTACGACCCGGATAATGACGCCAAAATATTATTATTCTATAGTACTCAGAAGAATGGTAATAATGGCGAACTCATTATTTCAAATCTGAGCGAGGATGAGTTAACCGATTATTTCGATTGGGCATGGTGGAACTCCATACCTGACGGTGGAACATTTTACATCTATGCCGAGATCAACGATGGTAAAAATTCCAAAATTAATTACGGCACTGGTCCACTGATTATTCAAAAGATCAATATCACCGATTTTATAAATATTTCGATTCTGGACCCGGATGGCATCGATGATGACGCCTGGGATTACTTCGAAATTCGCTGGACTAGTTATTGTCCCGGCGAAAATGCTAAGATCTCGTTATTTTACGATAACGATACCACCGGCACTAACGGGTTTGCGGTGGATATTAATAATAATGGTTACTTTGATGATTGGGATTTTATAGCTGAATCTGCAAATGAAAGTGTAGGGTACTTTACTTGGGATATCTCGAAGTTAACAGAAGGCGCCGGGTATTACATTTATGCCAAAATTACCAACCAATGGAATATTTCATATTATAATTATAGTACTGGTCAACTTTTCCGCACACATATGCCCGCCCCAAGGGAGTTTGCAATCTTGGATGATACCGATCCGCTCGACGAGAATTTGACAACGCATACCATACATCCGAAGTTGGGCTGGATGCGACCCGATACCGATATTCCCGATAATCTGGAATACGTATTAAAAGTCTGGTCGGGGTCTGATAAAACCGGTGAAAAGATCTATGAAGTAACTACCGTAGCAACATCAATTACAATACTTAAGGATTTATCATTTGGTCAAACATATTATGCTGAGTTATTTGCCCGTACCACTGATGAACGCGAATCCATGAAAAGTCCGATACTATTCTCAGTGGTCAATTACGCCCCGATGGCGCCGGTTATTGCTATTACTCCCTCATTACCAACGACTAATAATAGTTTGGTGTGCACATTTATAAATCAAAGTTATGACGCTGATTTTGATGAAATTAGTTATTCATATCATTGGTTCAGGAATAGTGAGATACAATTTGATTATAATAATTTATTAAATATTCCATCAACGGCTACTTCAAAAGGTGAACACTGGCGATGTGTGGTCACACCTCATGACGGTATTGAATCCGGGTATAATGCAAGTGCGGAGGTATTAATTCAAAATAGTCCGCCCTCCATTATTATTGAATCACCGGATCCCAATGAAGAATATGTAGACAATAAGATCATATTTTTTAAATTCAGTGTTTCCGACCCTGATCCATCGGATATTAAAAATTTAACCTATAGTGTTTCTTTGGATCTTCTAGATGAACCGATCAGATCAGGTTATGTCCCATCCGCCAGTGGAATAGTCGAGTTTACCACCGAGCTATCAAAAGGAACACATAATTTACGTTTCAATATCTCTGATGGAAAAGCCAGTACTGAAGAGAATTTGGAAATAGTAGTCAAGGGTCATGAGACCGATACGCAGGATTCCTTTCTACTGCTGAGCCTAGTGGTAATAATAATTATCGTTATCGTATTGATCTTGGTCTTTATTGTATTATTAATTCAAATACGCCGGATTCGCACCGGTGATGAAAAACCTGAGAAAGTAGATGGTCTGGACGGGCGAGAAGAGCTATTTGAAGAAGAATCAGAAGACGAAGAACTTGAAGATGAACTATTAGAGCAACATGAATAAAAAAATGCTACGCCAAAATAAAAAATGCTTTATAAACAATATACTAACAAACGCATTTTTTATTAAAAATGGCATATTAACGATGAGCTGGCGTGATTTTTGAGGATTAGCGCCGTTCACTACAAAAGAAGTAAAGGAAATTGCCGGGATAAATAATAATAATTAAAGTTTTGCGTTTTACTTATTTTATTTTGGGTTTTGAGGTTGGGATTTTACCTGGCAATTAAAAACAATATAATCATCCTATTAAAAACGTAAAAGAGCAGTTAAATTAATTTAAATACGGGAGCGGGTGCTGATTTATATTTGTTTGATCAGGATCGGGGTTAACAGCTATAATCAGGCATCCACGAGCCTTAAACAACGAAATATATGCAGAGCCTGATAAGCAAAAATTAATTAGAGCCTAACGAAGTGGAACCCGAACCCGAGGATAATGGAATGATATATTAAATTGATTTCATTTCGGGTTCGGGTGCTGATTCATTCTTACTGAAATAGGAGCGGGTGCTAATTCATTTTTACTGATACAGGAGCGGGTGCTGATTTATAATTACTGAGATAGGCTCGGGTGTGATATCGGGTGTGATATCTATAATCAGGCACCTACGTTGTGTCTTTGGATCTGGACCTTTGGATTTGGCGGGATTTACCAGTACAATAAATCATCCTCCCCCAAACCGTCTCACACCTCTCACCTCAAGCGATTAAATTTAGAAAAAATTCGAAGTATCTTCATCCTTTAAACCTCACACCTAGATTATCCATCCGCAATACGACATTCCAAGATTGCGCCAAAAATTGTAGAATAGGCATATTTATTAATCATCCTTAACAAAATGATCTACCAGTTTTGTGAATGCCACCTTCATTTCTTTGATATCCACTTCTAATCTTGCCATGCTATCACTAAATTTATCATATTTTGAGTCAAGTTGGTTAAAGTTCTTATTCATGTGTTGATCCATACCTTTTAAATCCTTATTCAAATCTTTAATAGCATGAGGTGTTTGATCCTGTTTTTCTAACATTTTATTTTGTGTTTTAAGTGTTTGATCCTGTTTATCCAGCAAATGATCTTGTTTTTTCATCAATTGCCTTCCACTCCTAACCATAAACTCTAATGATTCATCTATACTACTGAATTCGTCACGAACTATATTGAATCCTATCCATTGCGCAGGTCCTTTACCGTACCCTTCAGTGTCTTCAAAATATTCTTCAATTTCCTCAATGGTACCTTCACTATCTTCACTAATAAGCATTTCTTTGAATTTCTCATAAGTTTCGTCATTTATAGTATTACAATAAATCTCAACACTATTATTTTGAAGATTTTTTACGATTCCTTTCACCTTCAATTTAACGGCATTTTCCTTAATGTAAGCTCTATATCCAATGCCTTGTATGAAACCTTTTACTATTAACCGTGCGATCTTTGTCATGTCCATTGCCAGCTATGGGATTTAATATCATATAATAATGTTTGCATTATATAAATAAATATCGTGTGGATTTCTAATTTACTCTGATTATATATAAACCCTCTGAAAAATCTGCAAAAATGTTAAATATCTTAGAAGCAATCCATCTTTAACATTTGATTAAGAATTCAGATATTTGTTCTAATCTCAACTTTACCTAAAGGAAACTATAGGAAGAATAGGTATGGAGATAAAAAGACGATTAATTGTTACAGGCAACGTCCAAGAAATCGGATTTCGGTTTTTTATAAAAAAACTCGCATCTAATTTTAAAATAAAAAAAGGTTCTGTAAAAAACCTTGATGATGAGAACCGAGTGGAAATTTATTGTGAATGCACAGAAAAAGAATATGCTGATTTTTTACAGACCTTAAATGATTTGAAAACAAGTCCAGAAAAGGAATTTAAACCTACTGATGTTACAAAAATTCAAATTGAAGATATTCAAGAATATGATGAGAACTCAGAAGGTTTTAATATAAATGATATTAAATCCCCATTTGAGGTTTTTTATAAAGATGATGATGATAAAGATTCTGAACGCTTTGAAAGAGGATGTTTAACAATTCAACACATGCAAACTGATATGAACAATCATTTTGAACATTGGGAAGGTAGGTTTGATAAATTTGGGGCGTCAGTGGAAAGATTGGAAAAAAGCATAGAAATAATAGCAAATTATTTTTTAAAACATGGTGAAAAAATCGTTGATAATGAATATAGGAAAAAATAGCCTAAATCAACCCACCACGATTGACTAACCCATCAATTTTACCTTCTTGGAGTCTGATTAATGCCCGTGCTAATGTGGATTATCATCTTATTAAAAACGTAAAAGAGCATTTAACTAAAACAGGAGCGGGTGCTGATAAATATTTGTAGAATCCGGCATCCACGAGCCTGAAACAACGAAATATATGCAGAGCCTGATAAACAAAAATTAAGTAGAGCCTAACGAAGTGGCTCCCGAACCCGAGTATAATGGAGTTATCTCTTAGATTGAGCTAAACTCGGGAGCGGGTGCTGATATCCATTTGTTTAATCAGGATCGGGGTTAAGAGCTATAATCAAGTACACGAGCCTAAGCCAATGAAATAGTATGAGTAGAAAAATGGATACTTACCATCCCATTAATGGAACGACCACATAATATTTTAATATCTCTCGAAATTTAGGATCTAGTTCCAAGAACTTCTGCGATACACGCGCCTCTCGGAGTTAAGTAATATTCCATGCCTCGACCTTTAAGCTTCTTTTGATGTTCTACGACACCCTCAGCGTATAATTTAATTAATCTATCCTGAATAGTCTGGTGTGAAGTTTCGATCACCTCTGTAAGAGCCCCGGGTGTAATTCTTCCATAGGTGCGTAATGATAAAACTACTTGCTTTGTTATTAAATCATTAAGATAACTGTTTGAGCTAATCAAATCTCTTAGTATTTCTATTATATATTTTTTTCTTAATCGCGTGGTTTTTGCCGCAAGAATATTATTAATTCCTTGTCGAAAGAGCATCAATATTTGTCGGATATTTCCGCCCGCATAATCATATACGAATGTTCTAACGTCCATTTCTATAGTTTCGTATGCGAGTTTACGTTGGTTCAAAACGTAATGATCTATCCGTTTATTGATTAAATTGTCCAGTTGTATGTGATTTTTAAATACAGGTACTGAGAGATAAAAGCTAGCTTGAATCGGCGTTTTAATATCCAGTTCACCAAGTTCACCGGGTTGTGTCCGAAGTACATATATTGTGTTGATGGAAGGATTGTTCATAAGCCAACTAACATTCTGTAGTAGTACAGTCTCATCCTCGCGTCTCGTATCTGCACCGTCGATTACTAAAAGTATCTTCTGCTTTACTCTTACCTCGAGATCTTGAATTAGTAGTTCAAGTGTTGGGATAAGTTTAGTAGGATCGGCACTCAATTTCGTCTCTTCCACTTGGAGTCTAGCATGTTCAACTTTTTTCTTATAGTCCCCCCTAAGAATACTTAGTACGCCTACAGCTAGACCTTTAACGCTCCCCCATCTTGTCTCGTCTATTTTCCCCTTCTTTGTCTCAATAGCTCTCAATTGTTCGATTAACTGTAGTATTATCTTTTTTTCCTGGTCTTTAAAAATAGGTAACACTTCTGCTATTATGGTTTCAACCAATGGGATCCAAATTAATTTTCCATTCAATTGCATTTTTTCGAGATCTATTTTCACAATCTTTCGAGTAACACCTTCTAACGCTTTATTGACCAAAGTAGTTTTACCAACACCCTTTAAACCGTAGACACATGCGTTCCATGAACCACGGCTGTTCATCATAGATAATAATTTCATTAGTTCATTTTCTCGATTTACAAAGAGCCCTAATAGGGATCCTTCTAAAGGCATATCCTCCAGAAATGGATTATCTTTTAATCCCAACTCATTATATGTCAATGGTCTCATGCGCATACAACCCTTTTACAAGTGGACACATGCTTTAGATACTTAAAATACTTTAGATACTTAAAATACTTAAAATTCTACTTTTTCAACACAAAGATTTGAAAATTCTAAAACCTAATTTTTAAATAGAGAATTCCATCCGTCTATTGACTGATTGTAGAAATGGAATTCTCTATTAAGTTCAATGGACTCAATAGACCATAAAATTTTTCGAAAAAATTGAAGGTAAAAGGGTTCGCTTGCAACCCCGAGCACGCCACCGGTCTATTGACCGGTGGTGCGGGCACGCTTTTTGACACATGGTGAAAAAATCGTTGATAATGAACATAGGAAAAAATAGCCTAAATCAACCCACCACGATTGACTAACCCATCAATTTTACCTTCTTGGAGTCTGATTAATGCCAGTGCTAATGTAGATTATCATCTTATTAAAAACGTAAAAGAGCATTTAACTAAAACAGGAGCGGGCTCTGATAAATATTTGTAGAATCAGGCATCCACGAACCTAAACTAATGAAATACAATCAGAGCCTGATAAGCGAAAATTAAGTAGAGCCTAACGAAGTGGCTCCCGAAC
>CBFDAW010000179.1:0-6427 GCA_965602865.1 uncultured Thermoplasmata archaeon | reverse complement strand
GCCTTCGGTACACCTAAGCCCCGTGATCCAAGCATCCAAATCTTTTACCGCTTCTTTGGTAGGCTCAACTTTCAAAATATTACAGCACTCATCCGGTAAAGTTTTCCAAAGCCCGTTCGGTACGTCACGTTTTGCTCGGTATTCGGTGATATTAAGCTTCCAGAGTTTGGTAATTTTATCTTTATACTCAAAAGTTACCTTGGGCTTGTATGGGGTCATGATCGTAAAGATGGGTATATCCGGTTTAATGTCAATAGCCAAATGAACTACGACCATGCTGTCCTTACCAAAACTGCACGCCACAGCTATCCTGTCGTATCTATCCAAACATTCTTGGATGATATTCTTGGAGTGTTCAAACTTTGGATCCATCGCAATTCCACCGATTTAGTATTCGGTAAAGGTAAGATAATAAAAAAGTCATATTTATTATTTAAGTTGGAATGAAGTATTATTGCTGATTTTTTGATAATTTGTAATATTTACCATTAGCGGTGCAATAAAAACATAGCTAATGATTAATCCCAGACCAAAGAATGATACTATCCGATAATACATAAAGATAGTGTCTGACGAATTAATATCGAACCATTTTTGAACTTCAATAGATAATAGGCTGATAATTATTGCAAGTGCGAGGATCACTCCAACTTCACCACGAATTTTTGGGTATTTGATTTTTGCATCCATTAGTGCAGAACCTAGAAGAATTGTTATAAGACTAAAATAGATCAAAACTAACGAATGGTTTTCGAGTCTGTGTGGGTCCAGGATGTGTGAGACGATGATGATTAGGAATGCCATCGCCGGTGTGGCAAGACCATGAAACATTTTCATTTTATACCCGGAGAATGTGAAAATTATCAAACGTTTTAACCCAAAAAAAATCACTAACGAACTCGCCAGGAGCACTAAAATGTTGCGTGGATGAGTAAATGTTTGTAAACTAAGAAATGATGTATTATTTATTGGCAGATAAAAAACCACTAAAACGAGTACACTAGGTGCAAACCTAAAAAAATGAATCCCGTGCCTATTGTGATGTCCGGATAAAATCTGATAAAGCAAAGTATCGCAAGAATGCCACAAATACCATTGCTCATGGTTAAAATATCGGCGATTGAGATCAATTTCAATTTTGCTAATACCATTTGTTTCCCTGATAAGTGGTTTTTGTATATTATATTTGATTGCATTGATTTGGATATCTTATTACTTTATTTTATAAATAAATGCCGTAGTGATATTTTTTATTAATAAAAATATTTATCCAATAAAAATTCCATCCTTTCAAGTAATAAGTTCTTATCAATGGGTTTTGTAAGGTATTCATCACAGCCCCAAGATATATTCATCGGTTGAGCGATCATGTTATTAATATCCATAATACTAATCACGGGTGTATGTTTATGTTTTGACCTTGATTTGATTCTTTTAATAAGCATTAACCCTTCGAGGTCACTACGATTGATGTTCAATAGAACTAGATCAATTCGTCGGTTTGAAAGATATTGGAAACACTGGCGCTCTTTTTTTGCGGTTAATACTTCAAACCCACTTTTTTCTAAAATATTTATTAGTGCCTTTTCCGATATAGGCTCCTCATCCCACAACAAAATAACATTACGAGGCATGATCTCATGTAATTATCTTTATTTCATGTAGATAAAGATTTTTTTTTGAAAATCAAAATTGATATTATCATTTTAATATCATAGTGGTTCCCCCCATGCCAGCGACTTTTCTTATAATTAATCCCTATTCGGAAAGTAATTTTTTCCATTTCTTTCGTCTATAATAAATGATTATTATGATTAAGATTATAATTGAAATGGGGAGACTTATAATAGTAATTGTATATTGTAACCCAAATGACTCTAAAAAATCTGTTGGTTCATCATACTCAGGGCTAGTTGTTTTTGGAAAAGTAATAGGTACTGTGCGATTGATCTTTATATTCAAATGATCAGGTATTGGGTCTCCAGAAGAGCCTAATACTGAATTCTTACCATAATTTGCCTCCCAGTGACCTGCAACAGTGACCAAGTTCTCTGTTTGATTGTACACATTTGGTGGGATATTAATAGTTACATTAATACTTCTCATACCACTTGTTGAAAATATCATAAATGTTGGGCCAACTCCAACTGACCAACTCTCTGAACTACCCGTCCATAAATAGAGTTCGATATATTGAAAATTTTCTCCAGCACCTTCAAAATCGCATGAGACAAAACCATGAACCACTAATTCAAATGAACAATTTGGTCCAACAATATATTCTACCTCATGTTGGTCGAGAATAATTGTTACCTCACATTTAAATGGTTCAGCCTTTATCGAAGAGGAGGTTAAACTCATAAATAAAAAAAAAGTAACCAGAAAAAAAACAGAACCTTTAATATGTTTCTTTTTCGGTTTATTTTTGTGTAAATAATTAAGAAATAGCATTATCTTCACTCATATGGTGAGTATTGTCTTAATAATATAAAATATTATATTGATTAATGCTGCCCTTACCTTAATTGATTAAGAAATAATGAATTTAAGTTGCTATAAATTTTTCTACCGAGTCATTATTGAAATAAAAGTATTTATTAAATTAATTGTTGATATAAAAAGAATAATAAGCTAATAAAACCATACTTGTGCGAGGACATTGCAAACTTTCTTCAAGGTTTCTATCTTCGCCCTTTTGATTGTATTCCGGGGTGGCAATGTCCTCACCCCGGAGTTTGGTATTAATTAAGTTGGTAATCATTCTTTGTTGATTGGAGATATAAAACCGCCGTAGGCGGAGATTTCCGCCGTTTTTAAACGGTGGTGCCATCATTCTTTTTGACATTATTGTAATAGCTATCGATCAATAGGAGTTACTAATTAGTAAGAGCCAATTAGTAAATTTTAGAATGAAATCAAAAAGATATTTAACGTAGAAATTATATGTTATATAATATAATAGAAAAATTTTATATCTTTTCCTAAATTAATATGTATAAATTATATAATTAACCTACCCACTTATATTCAATTCACTCAATCAATGGCGTAACTTTAATAAGGTAGTATCACGATTATATAATCGGATTAAAGGAGAAATTAGATATAGAATAGTACCATTGCAAGCGAAAGTCGGGTGATATCGATGCAAGGCAAATGCATAAAACCTAATGATGGTGACTGGGTCATCTTAAGGGGAGATGATATTGTTGAGTGTGACCCAGATATAAAAAAAATATTAGAAATTGCAAAAAAATACAATGATAATGAAATTGTTGTATCAAAAATGCCTTCTGCAGAATATTGTTTTTATTAATCAGGGTTATGAAAAAACTTCAATTAAAATATAAGTATCTTCCACCACCAGGGAACCGGAAACCACAGCCATTAGGAATTAAGTTATTTCCTTTATTACCAATAAAGTTATCATATAATGGAAATATGACTCCTTATATTGAGGGATTATTAGATAGTGGTTCGCATGGATTATTAATTCCAACCTATATAGCCGAATCTCTGGGATTACCAAATCTTGGTATTGCACGAAGTTCTGGGGTTGGAGGATCTTTTCAAGGTTATTTGTCCAAAGTAACTTTAAAGATAGGCAGAGGGGGTAGGGAAATTGATTTTGGAGAGGTTAATGCAATTGTACCAAACGAAGATCAAAATATACCAATATTAATTGGTAGAGAACCAGTCTTTGAAGAATTTCAGATAATTTTTGAAGATTATAAAAACACCTTTTGGCTTATTCCAAAAGAAAAATGTTTAAAACCTTAATAATCTAACCAAACACACCCTCAGATATTCGATTAAACCCTTCTCTTACTCCATTCTCAGCTCTTACTAATGCTACTATAATCATTGTTACCCTAAATTGAAGGGTGTAAATCTTAATCTTGTCCCAACCTCTGCTATCTATGTTCTTTTCAAAGAATATTAACTCTTATAGTATGCTGTGTAGATTTTCCACTTTATTACGTTCACCCTTAATACTAAATTCTTCTTCTAACATTTTACGCTCTGGACTGTCCCATAAAGCATCAATAAGTTTTCTTCTATCCAAGTCTTCTTTTAATCGTTTGGTATAGTCGTTCAATCCTCCCTCATCTGACTTCCTACAAAGTATTCTATTGTACATTGACTCTACAAAATCTCTATCAGAATAGTTCGTAAAATCTTCCCAATTGGGTTTTGGTAATTTCAGACAATTTTTAATTTCTTTATGATTTCTAGGAATTCCGTTAAACTTGGAGCTTGACTTCCACAAATCAAATATGCCGATTAGTGTCATAATATAACCAATAATAAAAATTATTACTAGAATAGTTAAAGTGATGGATAGGCATTCCATAGTTGTTACTATTCCTATTAAAGAAGCAACCATTGTCGTAACCCCCATTGGTATAACCCATTTATACATACATTCTCCCCGTTATTTTGAGGGGTTAAACTTTTTGACGACTTAAGCCTTTCTTCCATTTTTTCAGACACACATATAAGAAACCTTTTTTAAGGTAAAAAGACAATTAACAAATGATAGATGTATCAAAACGATGAAACATCTGTGAAGTGGGGAAAGAGGCTTCTATATATCCTTCAACACCTGTATATAATGACCATCAAGGCATTTCACTCACCTCATACAATGAGATGATGAATATGGTGATAGAAGAAATGAAAAGTTTGAAGAATTTCTCAGAACCATTGAAAGATGCATACAAGTTTTGATACTTCTATCACATTTAATATTGTAATAATAGTATTTACTTTTTTTGTTAGTCTGGTAATATGATATTCGAGGAGTTAATTAAATGAATAATGATAAATCAGATATATTTGGAGAGCAGATAGAAACAATAGATGGCATAATAGCCTACCCCGATAAGGATGGATATGTATATCTTTCTCTACGTCAATAATTAGAAGAGAGTAGAACAGGGAATTTTTTAAAGGATTCAAAATTATTTGCGGAATGTAGAATAGATAAAAAGCAATTTATTTTATTTATAAATGGTATGTTTGAAATGATAAAAAGAGGAGATTTTGATAAACCGAATTCTCATTTCTCAGACATCCACATAAATCCATAACCTTTAAATACCCAACTCTTGAATCTTACTAATTAGTAACTTTTTCATGAAATGATAGTAACCCCCTCAATTAGGGCGATAGCACACAGGAAACTATTAATACCATGGTCACACTATCTTACCATGTAGGACGCTCTCCTATGGAACAATGCCCCGGGAACTGCTCCCTGGGCTTTGGAAAATTAAAAAAAATGGTGGTGAATATATGAAAATAGAATTTGAACCTGGTGCAAAAATCGTGGGCACGAAACGTGTGTCAGCAAAGGGTCAAGTGAGCGGCTTGACCGAATTTGCAGGTAAGGATGTAATGATTATCCTCGTCCCCAAAGAGGGTCCAGCGATCAAACCGACGCATGAATATCTCTACCATGAGCTTCAAAAAGCTGCCGAGGAGCATATGAAGATCGCTTTTAAAAATACCCAGAACCTTTCAAAGATATTTGGCACACCAGATGCAGCGGTTAAACAATACTTTGAGAAATATACCCCGGATACTGTCCAGGAAATGATAAGTGGAATGGAAAAATGGCTGGAGAATTTCAGAACCGAAGTGATCAAAGGTCAACTTGAAGACCTCGTGAATAAACAAATGAAGCAATTCTTCAATCAATCTGAGAAACTTCAGAATATGTTCAAATCACCCGAAGAAGCAACCCGTGAATTCCTTAAAAAATATGCACCAAAGAGTACGCAAAAAGTTTTAGATGACATAGAAGACTGGATAACTAAAGTTGCACCTATGCCACTACGCAATGAGCTCCAGGCGGCTGCTGAAGAACATATTAAATTAGCGTTTAAACAGTATGATCACTTGAGTAAAACATTTGGGACACCTGATAAAGCCACACAAGAGTTCATGGATAAATACACACCCGATTCTGTAAAGGAATTATTTGAAGATATGAATACTTGGCTTGATAATTTCAAACCAAAACCGAAAAAACCGAAGCCGTAAATCAAATCCTTCCTAAAAAATAATATCTTGAAAATCGATAACGTCGATGGTAATTGTAATGTATTATCTCCGACGTTTCGACCCATGGAAAGGTAAATTTTGTACTTGCAGACCAAAATATAGTCTTGCACCATATACTGGTTGTGACCACAAGTGTCTGTATTGTTATATAACTAGCTATATTCCCCAAGCTTTTAATTGTCGACCCAAACCGAATTTTATAAGAAAACTACCACGTGATCTAGAAAAAGCAGATATAAATATCCCAATCTCGATCTCTAACAGCTCAGATCCATACCCCACTATCGAAAAAGAGCTGAAAATTACCAGGAAAATGTTGAAGATACTGGGTGAGTTCGATTTTAGAATTTTATTGGTC
>CBFDAW010000178.1:0-6446 GCA_965602865.1 uncultured Thermoplasmata archaeon | reverse complement strand
ACGCCAAAGACAGAAGTTTTTTAAAAGACTAAGTGCTATTTTGTAAAGTCCGGTTTCTGCGAAATTTTTATAGAAGTCATTAACGACACATTGCTTGATAACAATATTATAAAAATTATTATCTATCGCCTCATATCCCAAAGCCACTAAGGCTTGATTTAAAAATTCTTGGAGCACTTCATGCGGCTCATCATCACCTCTCTTTATACTGGTTATATCGATTTTATTTAGATTTTGCCATATTCCCTCAATAACTGATAATGCGCGTTCGAATTCTATTTCCGAAGGAAGTTCATCGACCTCTCTGCCAGTTAAGTTTACCAAACCGATCACAAAATTTCCAACATCACCTTTTTCCTTTAATCGTTTCTCATATTTTTCAATGTCACCAATGCGTTCACTCATATTGAAACCTCCTTATACAGCATTAGCCTTTTGCTCACGATTGCGTATAACTCCTAATAAGCGAATTTATTGTTTAATTAATCCGTTTATTTGGAGTTAATGTAATTTTTCAAATTATTCATTATATTCCTCTTTAGAATTCATTTATTTCTGATCTCCCCTGATTTAATATTAGAAATTATGAATTTAATCTAATTTTATAGATTTTATTTAAATATTTAAATTTATAGCTATTTTTACCATAAAATATGCCAGATTTTCGATTTTTAACCATTTTCAAATTCTGCTTTTTTATCTATTGCCTCCATAATCTAAATTATTGTCTCTCCTAATTTAAATTCTTATATTTAATACCTTCTTGGCATTAGCCAAGAAAATTCAATATTTATTATTTAGACCTATCTCAAATCTTACCACAAATTATGCCAGATTTGGCATTTTTACCATTTTCAAACCTCCCCTTCCCGCTTCATTCCTCCTGTGTAGTAAGGGCTACTCGCCAAAAGCCATTTTGCACACGCCTTACCAACCCCCTCAACCACCACCATTGGGTAATCCATACTCATAATCTCCTTGTTTTCACCCTGACCCTTTATCATCCCCGAGCGTTACCACTCACAATTCGTATACCAAATCCGGGATCTGCACACTAGAATCCGTGCCAAACCCGGGCGTTATTTGGCATACCAAATCCGTGAGATAAACACTCTTTTCCCCCACTTCGCCTCTCTCCCTTACCTCGTGCCACGGGCTGCTCGACAAGAGCTATTTTGCGCACTCACGTCAACTTTTTGGCGGTTCTCTGTACCGGTGAACCTCTTTAGTGTGGCGTAAGCCACACCAGGAGAATTAAAGGCTGGGGCTTGGGGAAGTTCTCTTCCCCAAAATGATTATTTATTCTATTCGGTTTCAATATAATCCAGACGCGAGATTTTTAGATCTTTTTGCCTACCTTCAAGAAACCGATATACGGTAGCATGTTCACTACCACTTAACAGCATATCAATGGCGTTTTCCGCAATACTAAGTTCATCAAGAGAGCCAATAATATATACCGTATTGCCATAGATTGAGATATCGGTATTACTGAGTTCCTCAATTAGTTTTCGAGTTTTCCCCTTTGTTCCGATTAGCCGTGCCCGAAGCCGTCTTATATGTTTAGGGTTCTTACCTGTGTAATTTCGTATATCGAATCCGCGAAGGTATATCTCCTCATCAAATAATTTAAATGCCCTTTCCGGAGAGAAACCGCGACCAATTGCCCTTACAACATCAATCACCTTTAATATCAGAACCGGGTCTTTAACGGATTCGGTTTCCATGGTTACCTCACCGATTTCAGAATCGACACCCAAAAGTACACCCGTACGTTCTTCAATCGCTAATTTGGTCTCACCTTTTTTACCTATTAACGCACCCACTCGGTCCTTTGGTAATTTAAGGTATTGCATCTTTCACATCCTCCCGAAGGCGTAACATTTCAGTAAATATCTTATTTTCATTCACTTTTATTTGATATATTCGTTTAAAATAATATGCAATAGTTTTAATATCATGTTTCAAAAGCCCTCTCGCCATGGGGTGATCATACATCAGTGCTTGACCCACATCTATTATGACCAAATTACCATTGCTTACCAAGATATTATATTCACTCATGTCACCATGCACCAAGCCGGCATCTTTGTAGAATATTTTCATTTGATCTATAATACTTTTAAACCTAGTCGCTGGCTTATCAATGTGTATCATCCGTAGTTCGGGTGCAGGTAAATCTTCTTCGCTTATAAACTCCATGATCAATATATTCTTCCGGTAAACAATCGGTTTTGGCACCCGAACTTTTACCTCTGACATGCGTTCTAAGTTCGTGAATTCTTTTTTTGCCCAAGCATAGATTATACTCCGATGGTCATGCCTGATATTTTTAAATCTTCTGTCTCCGTCTATGTACCGAATAATATTCTTAAAAGTAGCAGTGGCTAATCTATAGATCTTAAGTGCAACTGGCTTGCCGTCGGGTTGCGTGCCCTTGAAAATGTTTGCTTCTTTTCCAGATGAGATCGGATAATCTACAGTACTTATTATTTTATCGGAAATTAATTTGGATATATTCAATAAAGTAGCTTGATCGAACACTTCATCATAGGTTTTTCTATTATCGGCATCTTTTTCTCGCCGCTCAAACTTTTTCGGTATCTCCAGATCTTGTTCTATAAATTTAATAATTTTCTTTTTTCCCACTAATCCCGCTCCTTTGGCGTTTGACATATTTGTTTATGTTATGATAAGATTTTTGCTCACATTCTATTCTTTCATATTTGGTAATCATATCAACTAAATCTCAATATTGAATCCACTCAAATGTGCCCATTCCGTAGCAAATGTTTAAAAAATGTTTATATCATCGGGTATCATTCGTTTCCTGCTGAGGTAATTAGCCTGGGTTTTCGTATATCTCCAGACGATATCGGCTTTCTCATCTTGGAAGTCCCAAGGTCTCACGATCACCAAATCGCCTTCGCGAATCCACATCCGTTTCTTCATTTTCCCAGGTATTCTGCCGAGCCGTGATTTACCATCAGCACACATGACCTTAATTCGCGCCGCCCCTAATAACTGGTCAGCTATACCAAATATCTCGCCTAAATTCTTTTTCGGAAGTCGAACTCGAACATATTCGCCGGTCTCTTCGCCTTTTCCCGATTTTTTGGCATTTCTTCTATTTGGGTTCAGTCCATCGCCTCGTGATATTCAATAATGAATCTTGAATGGTTAGAGTAGTAATTGGATTCAGATATAATATAATTTCTATACTCATTTATCAATGAGATGTATAAAACTTTTCACTGGATAAGCCCTGGAAAATAAATGAAATGTAAAAATTTTTAATAATTAACTATAGGCATTAATTTACTTAACTCATTGAAGCTATTAGGTTCAATAATTAACTAATGTGCTTTATTGCTTGAATTTTTAACTTTTCTTATCGAAAAATAAAAACAAAATTTAGTAAACCTAACTATAATGGTTAATTCAATGGTGCATTATACCATACCGACTTAACTTAATTACTGTTAATACTTAAGTCGAATCATAAATATTCTATAAATCCATAAATTACCCCTTTTACCGTAAAGGGGGTTTACCTTATTTTTATCATTTCTTTAGTTTTTTCGGATTTAAAATAGATTTTCTATTACAATAATTAAATTAATTTATCGAGTTACTAACATAACTAAGTAGCTATTAAGTGTAACGCTTTATTTGTTAGTGCCCTATACGACATGAGCTTAAATATATGAACTATGATGCTTAAAAAGGAATTATCTTATATTTGAAAATAGTCAACTTCGGTAAACCAAGGGTTTCTATTTAGTATGGAAAATTAACGTCAACCCGCATGCCCGCACCACCAGTCACCATTCGCTACGCCCACTTTAGACCGATGGCATACTCGGCTAACTTCCGTTAGCCTCGGCGGGCACGCCACCAGACCTTAATAGCAATTAATTACAAATAAATTATTTTAGTATTTATTATAAACTTTTGGTTTCTTGCTCGGTTTTTTCCGGTAACAATAAAGATTCGAAACCCGAAGATAGATTTTTTGTACGCTCAAGAATTTTTACTTGAACATCATTAAAAGCCGGAACTTCTATTATTTTAGGATGATCTCCTTTTTCTATCACATCATCCCATCTCTTATAACCGCAATAAATCGGATTTTTTAATATCTTTGAAATTTCTTGTTTTATCCAATTTGTTTTATTTCTTCTTGATAAACCTTTTAGATTTAGAACCTCCGCAATTTCTTTTGTCGTCTTTCCCGTTAAATACTCTTGAAAAATCAAACTTACAATCTCACCTTCAATTTCGTTTATACTATATTTTCCATTAGAATACTCATATCCATAAGGAACATTACCACCCAATGGTCCACCTACCGTTTTTGCTTTTTGTTTCATAGCCATATAGACCCTCTCACCAATCTGCTCGCTCTCGAGCTGCGCAATACGTTGAATGATATCAACTACAAATCGTCCCATTGCCGTGGAAGTATCCAATGACTCTTGCATACTACTGAACTCTTTACCCCATTTACATAAATCATCCATCATCTCCATAAAATTCCGGCTGTTGCGATGTATCCGATCCATCTTTAGCACGAGAATCATATCCCAATTCTCACGGTCTGATATCATCTTTTGATAATTCGGACGCTTGGTGTATCTTCCCGAGTGACCGTCATCCTCGTATACATTGTATATCGTCCAACCTTGAGCATTACAATACGCCGTCAAACGCTCACGCTGGGCAGCTAATGAAAACCCCTCTTGTGCCTGGTCTTCGGTAGATACACGCGTATATATTGCAACCCTAACCAATGGTTACACCTTTGATTTAATTATTTAATCAGTAACAATTTTGAATGCACCTTTATTTTGATTCGAATTCCGAATTCGATTAACACGTAGTTGTTGGATTTTATTGAATGTGGGGACATCGATGATCTTCATATGTGTTCCGGTACTAAGGATGTCCTTCCAATGTTTGATTCCACAGTAAACCGGATTCTTTAGAATTTTGGCAACTGTTTGTTTACGCCAACTTCGACCGCGTTTTGTTAATATCCCGCGACCATTCAATTGTTTAACAATCGAACCTATGCTTTGACCTGTTAAATACAATTGGAATATTAATTTAACTATCTTGGCTTCTTGAGGATTTAATTTTAATTCACCATTTTTATAGTCATATCCGTATGGGATATTGAATCCTAAATATCCTGCTCCGGACTTTGCTTTTTGAATCATTCCCACTTTTACGCGCTCACTGATTTGCTCACTTTCTAACTGGGCGATACGCTGAATTATATCCATTACGAACCTGCCCATTGCCGTGGTGGTGTCAAACGCCTCCTGGACCGAGGCAAAACCTTTGTTCCAGCTTTTTAACCGGTCCATCATTAATGCAAAATTTACGCTGTTACGATGTATTCGGTCCATCTTTAAAATTACTATGATGTCCCAATTATCACGTTCTTCCAGCATTTTCTGATAACCCGGTCTATTCTCATCACGCCCCGAATAGCCATCATCCATATATTCTCCCACGATCGCCCAATCTTTTGCCTTACAATATGAAATCAATTTTTCTAATTGAGCCGCTAAACTAAAGCCTTTTCGTGCCTGGTCTTCCGTGGAAACACGGGTGTAAATTGCTACTTGGTACTTAATCGCTTTTTTAGTTGTCGTATTATTATTTTTGTTGGTAACTTGACTATCGTTTAATCTTTTTATTTTTAACATTTTTCCCATCCACCTTTGCGAGTATTAAATGATCTTCTGCAGGCGATAAATTTAATTTATCACCAATTTTCATGTTGTAAAGTTCTAAAATATCTTTTGGTAGAATTATTCCCTGACTATTACCAATTTGTCTTATTTCTCTTTTTTTTCCCACAGTTATAACCTTATTATTAATAATGTTATAACTAGTATATAATATTTAGGCTTTTGCTGCAAATTTATGCATATTTCATAAGACTGTTAGACTAATTTGAATAGAATTATACTGAAAAGCAGATATGAATATAATCATAAAAGCAAAACGGTCGCACCCTCGGACCAGCGCGTAATTTCATTAACCCTGCATAGCGGTCTCCCCATCTCACCTTCTCAATTCACCACCACAAATCGTAAATATAAAATTATTTTTTGGTAACAATATAACTTTTAATATTATCTTTAATGTCTAATATTCCCGTATCCGTCAAAAAGAACTGAGCATCTAAATCGCGAATTCGACCATAAGCTAAAATTGCAGATACATAATCCATATTGTCATTGATAGATAGACCCTTTTTAAGGTCACGCCAGGTAGACACCATATCTTGGATCTTTTCCACTTTGGGCGTGATCTCCAAATATGCAGATGTTAAGAACGCCGCAGCTACATCCTTTTGTTTAATTGTATTATCTCCCACAGCCGGTTCGATAAATTCTTTCATTTTATTATAAACTTCAACGATTTGATTA
>CBFDAW010000177.1:0-6447 GCA_965602865.1 uncultured Thermoplasmata archaeon | reverse complement strand
AGAAATGCGGTGGAATACATAAAAAATAATTTCTAATTGAATTAAAATTTTGAATGGTTATAAAGTTCAAAGCTAACCTTATTTAAGTGATAATTTATGACGACTATGGAACAGATTAAAAAAATCGAAGACCTAGCATTTCGTATTTGGCAAAAATATACACCTTACCAATTGCAAGAGCAGTTATTATCTCTCTGGGATGATCTCGCAGATCAGTTAGGAATGAGCAAAGGGTTCGAACCATTATATCCATTAAAAGATAGAGACACAAAAATAAGTTGTGGCATTTTAGGTTCCGGTGGATTTAGTACTGGTCACGAAGAACTTAATAAAGCCGCAACCTTAAGGAAAAAAATAGGTTGGTCACCGATTGAGTACACCGCTGTAATCACTAACCGCCAAAGATCAAATGCCGCCCGAGTAGCATCTGATTTCGAGGTGCCCGCACTTATTTTTGATTATTCGAATTGGCGAAAGGAAAATGAGATAACCGGGAGTACTAAATTATTTGGGTTTAATCTTGGTTTCGAACCCTCAAATGAAATATTAGAGGAACGGATTATAATTAAGAAATCATTTGACTCAGCATTACATGATGCTATATTTGAAAAGTTAAACGAAATCCCAAGATCTATCTCATTGCGCGGTTATGATTTCATACTAACTGATCAATTATTATCTGAGAATACCGAAGTGGATAATACACACCCGGCAAATCTGATCATTCGAACAAAAAGCGGTGAACCTGTATATGCGGGTTGGCAAGAGAGCGCCTATAACAAGATGCGTGAAGATGGTATCATGTCCTTTCCTACTTCCCTAATCAGAGTTGGTTATATTAGCAGCTATAACGATCTTATTGAGGTGGATGCCGGTGAGCTTTTGGCAATCTCCCCGGGCAATCCTGGTGAGTACAATAAAATCGAGGACCATTATTTACTTACTTTAAAAGCTACTGGTTTGCTACCATATTTCTGGGGTTTGTCGAAGAAAAAAGAAAATATTGAATACCTCACAAAATCTGATGATACCGTTATAGTTACTCAACGTAAAGTTATTGTCGGGGATAAGATTCTGTCTGGATGTACGGCATTCGGGCAAAATGAGGAAGATTTGGAAATTTTTTATAGAGCATTATAAGAATTTAGAAATAAATAATAATTCAAAAGAGTAATTTTGTATGTGATATGATGAATATTGAAGCCATAGGGAATGGTGCATTGAATTTCGATTATTTATATGTAGTAGATGCACTAGCCACTGACGGCCACCAAGCCACTATTTCCGAGTCCTTTGAAACACCCGGCGGGTCATGTGCGAATGCTATCTACGGGTTGGCTAAATTAGGAATAAAAACAGGCTTTGTTGGTGCAGTAGGTGATGATTATGAAGGAGAACGCGTTCTTTTACAAATGCAGAAAGTAAAGATCGACACTTCAAAAATCAAGAGTTTATCCAAAGTGGCTACTTCAAAAATCTTCGTTTTCATAGATAGAAACGGTGAGCGTGTAATGTATTCTCTTCCAGGTGCGAGTAATAAGTTCAAAGGAAATACACGGGATATCAGTTGGTTAAGTAAGAGTAAATATGTACTACTTTCCTCCATTGCCGGTGGGGCGCAATTACAGTTCCAAAAAAAAATAGTTACAGAAATTCATAAAACCACCCGTATTGTATATATGCCTGGGGCGTTATATTTAAAGTACGATTTTTCAAAGCTTAAAGATATTATAACCAAATCCTTTATAATAATATTAAACCGCCGCGAAATCCAGCAGCTCACAAACTGCGATTACCATTCAGGTGCACAGTTGCTCGTGGAAAAAGGTTGTTGTACTGTGGCAGTTACACTTGGTGCTGCAGGATGTTTTATTTACGATGGCAGAATTAGTTCTTTAGTTTCGAGCCCAAAATTACCGAAGAATAGGATTGTTGATAGTACTGGTGCGGGGGACGCATTTGCTGCCGGGTTGATTTTTGGATTATTAAACGATCGGTCATTATCTGACGCTGCGGTTTTTGGTAATATAGCGGCAAGGTGTTGTATACAAGGTTTAGGCGCACGCACTAGCTTGCCCGATAAAAGATTATTAAATTCCGAAACTAGAAAATATACTAAACAGTTAAAAATTAAAAACATTGATTAGTTTAAAATCGAAGGATCCCCTTCCTAAGGACGATGAGATATAATATATTCAAAGGTGATAAATAATGAGTAATGATTTCGTATCCAATAATAAACAAACCTTGTTAAAGAAACAAGCTGGAGAGAAAGCTGCAGGGTATGTGAAAGATGGTATGGTAGTGGGTCTTGGTACGGGATCTACTGTTGAATGGACTATACGTAAACTTGGTGAATTAAAAAGTGAAGGTCTTGAAATCATCGGAATACCAACTTCTAATAGTTCGGAAATGTTAGCAAAAAAACTTGAGATTCCGCTTAGTACATTATTAGAACATCCGGAAATTGATCTCACGATCGACGGTGCTGACGAAGTTGACCCGAACTTGAACCTTATAAAGGGTATGGGCGGAGCACTCACTCGAGAGAAGATTGTGGCGAGTAATTCGAAAAAAGAGATAATAGTGGTGGACGACTCAAAACTCGTTCAAACGCTTGGTACAAAATCACCCGTACCTGTAGAAGTGCTTACGTTCGCATGGAACACCTGTTTTAAATCACTAGAGCGGTTAAATTCAGAACCAATATTACGTAGGGTAGATCAACAAAAATATGTTACGGATAATAATAATTATATTATAGATTGCAGATTTAATGGAATCTCTAATCCTAAAGAATTAGATTTTAAAATAAACAATATACCCGGTGTAGTAGAAAATGGTCTTTTCTTAAACTTAACTGATTTGGTAGTGGTAGCATCCCAGGACGGTATCAAAATTCTAACTGCTAGTGAGTTCTCTTAAACGCCTAATTGTGTTTTGCATTTCAATTATTTCACTCTTTTTTTCCTTTACTAACGTTTTGATAGCTCTATCGAATGGAACTACCATTTTATAAGAATGAATAGGTCGTCCTTTACCTTCTTTTCTAATGGGATGTTTTTCGATCCAACCACGGCCTCGTAGCTCTTTTAAAGCTGTCGAGACCTCGGGTTGACGGAGCTTTGTTATTTCCTCGATACTTTTAGAGACAGATTCCTCTACATGGGATAAATAAGTTAATGTCTTTGCCGTCTTTTTAGACACACCCATTGATATTAATAGCTTTATGACTTCCTCATCAGTTTTATTCAGCTCTGGTGAGGTATTACCCATTTGACTCCCCCTTTAGATTTTTGTATTTATTTTCTGTATATGATAATATTGTTGTAATATATAAAAGTTGTTATTAGAATCACCGGCTGGCCAGAGGCATCAAGCAAAATTTAAGATATTTACTTTTCCTGATTGCAAATCAGCTAAGATTCCTTTACCCGGGTCCGGATTAAAGTTCATCATTTTTTGATATGTAGTTTGAGCTTGCCATGCAGAAGCATTGATTAATAAAATGTCTCGGTAGCGTTCAAAGGCGGTTTTATGTATATGCCCAGTGACGAATATATCCGGGAGCTTTTCAATTAATAAATAATCTTTATGTTCAGGTGCTATTGGTGTTCTTTGGCCGTAAATAGGAGCTAAATGTCGACGGACCAGCATCTCCTTCATGATTTGGATTGGTGTATTATAAGTTACATTAGGTATCTGCATTACAAAATCATCCATACTCCGGCCATGATATGCTAAGATCTCTACATTATTAATCGTAAAAAAACATGGATTGCCAACGAACTTGATGTCATTAGAAAATAGTTGTGTAATTTCTTTTGGGAATGTTGGCTGCGGTTCTGCTGGACGAACCGCGTCATGATTACCGGGCAGAACAATCAGCTGGATATGATCCGGAATCTCTTGAAATTTTTTAGCTAAATCTTCGTATTGTGCATAAATATCTGTAATTTCCAACTCCTTTTCTTGGTTTGGAAAAATCCCGATACCATCTACGATATCTCCGGCAACCACAATATATTTTAAACGGTCTCTTAGCTCATCACCACCATTAAGTGTATACTTACCATTAAGCCATTTGATAAATTTATCCCACGCGTTGTATGTAAATGTTTTGCTACCATTATGTATGTCTGCCAAAAATAGGCAATTCATAGGTAACTCAGACCGGTTCTGTTTCCGAGCAATTGGTACCTCTGGTCGAATGATATCTTCGACGTATACCAGATCACTTTTACCCATCTTACCGATTACACATACTACCTCATCGTTGATAAAGTTCATATTTATTAATGGGCTGGAATTGTTTATTAGTACAGAAATAGAATCGGTCTCATCTTCAAGCTCAATAATCTTATGACCTTGTTTAGTTGGGCGAATATTATTGATCAAACCAATAAATTTAATCGGTCCGGTGTGATTGCGTACTCGGGCAATTTCACTGGCACCCGTGACCTCCCGACGCTGGCTATTGAGGATTTTACGTAAGGTTTCAAATCTTATTCTAAAATATTTAACAAAATCATTCAAAGTTCCTTCGGTGGTAGATTGTCCCGTGACATCTTTTATGATTTTAAAATCACTGTCATATTCATTAGCTAAAGGTTTTTTTGAAGATACTTTACTTTGAATTTTCATGGTTGCCGAAGGTGATAGAATATCTTCATCACGGTTTTTTTTTGGTTCAATACTCAATGCATTCGGTTTCGTCGGTTGTATTGACTGATCCGATAGGATTGATTGGTTTTGTTCCTCGCTCTTTGGTACAGGTGCATTTTCTTCAGCTGCTTTTAAAAGATCCACGGTAAGATAAAGAGGCACTTCTTGAAATTGTTTTAGAATACCATGAAGATACTCTATTGGATCTTCATGTGAAAGAATATATTCCATGGTCTGTGGTGATACTAAACTACCGGATGAAGTTAAAAGTTCTAAAATTCTCTTTTCTAAGGTGCCGGTCATTAAATGGCATATATGTTGACGAACTATTATATTTTTCCAAGAGTTATTAATAAAATCAGAATTTAGATAAATGACACCTCGATACTCCAATCCGAATTAATGTTGAATTCACGCTGTAGTGCAGAATTTGGATCAAATGGATCTGCAACAAACACATCTCCTTTTATTCGAAGAGCAATATCATATGTTTTTCCTCTCTCGGTAAACACGTACGATGCTTCTTCACCTGTAGCATCCACTGTAAATTCAAAGTTCTCATAATTAAAATCCCATTCATACGCTACAATATCACCATCATTTCTTGAATCTGAAGCATCAAAGTGTACCTCAGTATTCGGACGGACGGAGACCGCATAACCAGTACCTGTTGCTTCTTCTATATTAACAACAGCTAACGGTTGTAAATTGATTAATTCCTGAAAAGGCTCGGAAGTGACCGTGGCGTATTTAGTGTCCGATTTAACAAACAAATTCTCAACGGTGGCAGTTATGGAATAGTTACCACCGGTCTTATAATCATATTCATATGAAAAATAATTATGTTCATAATCAGATTCAGAAGGTGTTAAAGATATCGTAGTAGGCGAAGAATCTTCATACTGGATGGAAAGCGAGATTTCTAAATCTTTCACCGATGCGTGTAAATTATTTCCATCTACATCAACAAATGATAACCCAATTTTTAATTTTGGTTCTTCATTCAGGTTATCTGTGGAGAATTGTGGGGGTACAATTTGTGTTGAGATGTCCACCCTCTCACAAACCGCCCAGTTATGATTATATAAATAGAAAGAGTCCTCTGAGGTCTCTCCACCATAACTCACTTTAATAACATATTTTTTATTCCCAACGGCAAAGTCATTCCATGGTATTTTTTTAATTATTTTATTGTTATCAATACTGACGGAATGTGAATACACAGATGAGCCATCATATAGGATTTCAAGTTTAGCATTATCATTAATCGTGCCTGAGGTCTCTATTATTGTATTGATTTTGAGTCCAGATACATCATTATCAGAGTATGACTCGGTATTTAAAATAGTAATCCCAGTAACTTCATTGCTTTGAGACATACTATATATTACAATTACCGAGATCAAGATTAAAATGATTACAATAATACCAATTATTTTACCTTTAGTCAGTGCCATAATTTGCGCCTCCTTTTTTGATGTTGAAATTAATCCTTAATTCTTCCAGTAAAATTTAAATCTTTTTCTTTTACATAATATTGAAATCGATTTAAATTGGAAATGTGTATTATATGATATTAGTATTTTGATGGTATAAAAATATATTTGAACGATTTTGCTCTATTATTTATTCTTTACTGTAATTGTATGCTGTAATTGTATAAGCATTAGAAATTATTAAATAACCAATATTTGTATATATCTATAGCCTGGGAGGTGGTCGGGGTGGCTTATAATAAAGTAATATCTACACCAGCATCAATAAGTGCTTGAATTTCTTCTT
>CBFDAW010000176.1:0-6458 GCA_965602865.1 uncultured Thermoplasmata archaeon | reverse complement strand
TCAAATAATAAAGTTGAAAATAATACAATTAATGAAGGTGGGGTTAATGTTTTAGATTCTGAATCAAATATAATAAAAAATAATTCAATTTCTTCCACAAACAATGGTATCTCTTTATCAAACACAAAACTAATCACAATATCTAATAATAGATGTTTTAATAATTCTGCCTTAGGCATAATTATTTCTAAATCATCTAATATAGTTTTAAAATATAATAATTGCTCGAATAATGGTGGGGTAGGTATTAAGACCTCCTATACATCAGATTCAGTGATTCAGTATAATATTTGCAATAATAATAAAGAATCGGGTTTTAATATAAATGGGTCGAAATACATAATAGAGAATAACATTGCCAATAAAAATCGTTATGGTATGGATATTAGTGGAAGTAATAATCTAGTACTTAATAATACAATTTCATTTAATAATGGGTTTGGTCTATGCATATGGGGGGGGAGTTATAATAGAATACAACACAATACGATTTCGTTTAATAGTCAGAGTGGTATTGAAACATCAGGTTTGAACAATAGAATTCTGCAGAATATAATTCAAAATAATTATTTACATGGAATATATTTGAGTGGAAAATATAATATTTTACATGGTAATAAATTTTCAGAAAATGGGATTTTTATGGCAACTCTTGGTTCAAAAGAAGATTGGAATACAGATGAGATTGATATAACTAATATGATAGATAATAAACCAATTTATTATTGGAAAGATAGGATAGGAGGTATTGTTCCCTCTGATGCCGGCCAAGTGATAATTGCCAACTGCTCTAATATTGTAATTCAAGAATTGAATTTAAGTAATATCAATGTTGGTATTCAAATAGTATTTTCAAATGAGATTACAATAAGGGATAATATTTGTAGTGCTAACTCTTACTCTGGAATGATCTTAAAATGCTCAAACTCAAATATGGTCTATAATAATACTGTAAAAAATAATAATTATGGTATTTATTTGTATAGTTGTTCATATAATACTTTCTTTCATAATAATTTTATTAAGAATACCATACAGACTTATGAGAATTGTTATTCTTCATATTCCATAGATAACTTTTGGTATAAAGCATACCCTTTTGGTGGAAATTATTGGTCCGATTATGTTTCGAATTGTTCTGACACTTACAATGGTGATGAAATACCACAGATCTCGGGATCTTCAGACGGTATTTGCGATAATCCCTATTTGATTTTTGATAGAACACATTTAGACATTTTTGATTATTATCCATTGAAAAGTCCCTGGGATCGAAGAAATAAAGCCCCAGATCTACCAATTGATTTAATGATATCACAAGGAGATTCATTTCTAAATATAACTTGGGATATGCCTATTATTGATCAACAAACACCATCCATTAGTCTTTATAGAATTTATAAAAGCAATAAATCGGAGGAAGAAAGGTTTCTTACTGATATTAGTAGCCAATTGTATTTCAATGATACTTCTGTAAAAAATGGTGAGACCTATTATTACAAGGTAAGTGCACTGAACCTAGCTGGAGAAAGTAAATTATCAAAAGAAATCAATGGTACACCAAAAAGATTACAACAACAAAATGATACTGATGAATTAAATGATAGCAATGAGAATGATTTAATAAATATTCCTTTCTCCAATGAGTCATTCCTATCTTTTCCATTTATTGATAGATTAGATATAATAATTAGAGGGAAAATAACAGGTTCAGATGCTGCGTTATTCCGTTGGATGATGGATATGGATGAGAATGGAATGGTTACCTCTGATGAGGTCGAAGCATACGAAATCTTTATGGTAGAATTTTCTCAATGGGCTGCAACCCAGGATTCTGGGATTACATTAGACGGAATCCAGGGAAACTTGACACTCTTGAGCTACGAAATAGAAGGTGCTGAAGGTGAAAATTCAAGCACGACTCCATTTTATGGAAACACCCATTTAAAAGTTACATTCCAAGGAATAAATAAAAACCTTAAAAAACATACTTTAAACCTAACTATATTCAATGATTTATTTACATTTAATTTAACAGCTCCAGATGGTTATCATGTGACAAATATTTCAGGTTTGGATAAATATAAAATTATTGCAGAAAACGTCAATGGTGTAACGGTTCCCAACCAATTAATCTCAATTACATTTATGAAAAAACCTGAGATAATGAAAAATGATACAAATGATAATCATAAAGAAGTAAATACTGAGAACGATTATAAACCATTTTTAACGATTTTCATTGCGTTATTAATCATTGTTATTACCATTATTATCATCTATTTTGCTTTTATTCAGCGAAAAAAGAAAAAAGGGAAAGATAAAGTCGCGAACCAATATGATTCTGAACAACCACTTGAAGTTGAACCTTTAATTGACAAAGCTAATAATGGTCAATCTCAGGCTATAAATAGTGAATCGTCACCACAAGAACCGCAATGAATTCAATATCAATCCAATTCGTGCCGAGCAGTGCAAAGGGGGAAGGGTTTGCCAGCGAAGGCACGAAAGGGTGGTCGTGCCCAGAAGCGTAGAAAACCTGTGAGTAAGATACCATGAATGAAAATAAATACAAATCGAATCTCACCCTCTTCGGTCCACTGGGGAGAGAAGCGAACGAACAGTGCGTCCCCGTGAGGGGAGTGCGGCGTGGCCTAGTAGCGAGTGACCGGCCCGAAAACATTATGCTAAACCGATGGTGGCCCGACATGTCAAGGCGACAGCCCCCACCCGTAGGAAGCCGTAGTGGATATTACATGTCGAGGTGCTTACGGTCAGGACGGTCACAGTGGGTTTTCTATCGTGACCTGGGGAGATCTTGTATCGTCCTGATGGGACAGGTAATAAAGTGCTCTAATGTGAGCCCATACCCATCAGGTAGGAGCGGTATAACTGGAAAGGAAAGCCAAACCGATGCGGTGCAAGAAGTCGGGTTGACTCATAGTAGTGATGACGCCCTTGGAAACTTGGGCAGAGGCAGTATTGGTAACAGGTGCTGTTGGGTGGCGAGCCAAAAGCAAACCACTTGCGAAGGAGTCTTGGTCTGGTCGGAGCTGGAGTACCGACTAAGGTCAATGAACATGTACCGAGAAGGCGATAGGTGTAAAGCATGTTGATAATAATGTTAATGAACATATTAACTAAGTTAATGACGCTAACACCACGACCGAGCCAGGTGATACGGTTAGGTCATGTTTATACCTTAATGGTTAACGACAGCCGACGAGGACAAAATGTATGGGGGTATCCGGCATGAAATGGAATGCCAGATATCATGACCGTCTTAAGTACCATTCCCTAATAGATAGGGTTTGGTCGATGAATAATCTTGTCCGAGCTTGGAAGCATGTACGAGCAAACAAAGGCGCTGCCGGTATCGATAAAATGTCAATTAACATGTTTGAAAAAGATGCCGACAAGCACCTGTGGACAATACAAAGAGAACTACGTGAGAAAAGATATGCACCAAAACCAGTCAAAAGGGTATACATTCCTAAGAAGAACGGGGAGCAAAGACCACTGGGTATTCCTGTAGTGAAAGATCGCATAGTCCAGCAAGCGCTCAGGCAAATCATAGAGCCGATATTTGAAGAGGTATTTTTGCCAGAGAGCTATGGCTATAGACCCGGTCGAAGTGCTATAGATGCAGTAAGTACAGTCCATACATACATTTGGAACAATGGCTATCGAGCGATAGCAGACTTAGACATTAAAGGGTTCTTTGATAATGTAGACCACAATATATTACTAGACATAGTGAACGAGAAGATAAGCGATGGTAGAGTACTGAGGCTGATACGACAGTTTCTCGAAGCTGGAGTAATGGAAGATGGAAAGGTTAGGGATGTGAAGCTAGGTACGCCCCAGGGCGGGGTGATATCGCCGTTACTTGCGAACATCTACCTACACCATCTTGATCGTAGACTGAATGCAAAAGAAATTATCTTTGTTAGATATGCAGACGATATAGTGATACTAGCTGAGAGAACGAAAGAAGTTCGAAGAGCCCTGAATCTTGCTCGTAAGATATTAGAGGAAGATTTGAAGCTTGAGTTAAACGAAGAAAAGACCTCTGTATTCCGTATTTTGTCAAAGCGTGGTTTGGAATACCTCGGTTACCATATACTATTGAAGAAAGTACAGCCTGTTGATACATCGATACAGCGATTCAAGGACAATGTTCGGTTTATAACCCGTAGACAACAGGGCAAGAGTGTTGAAACGGTCATTAGAAGACTCAATCCCGTGATACGAGGTTGGGGTAACTATTATCGAAATACCACCATCAAGAAGAAATTCTGGGATTTGGATTTCTGGATACAACGCAGAATTCGAGGATATATGACGAAGCGTTGGTGGTGGACCGATATAGAGCGTATCCCAACTGAGCAGATATTTAAGAAGGGATTGATAACTCTTGAATCCGTATTAAACATACCTCGTCCTCTGCAATGGAGGGACTTTGCGAAGTCAAAACGACCGGACGTGAGCCGTATGAGGGAAATCCGCATGTACGGTTCTGAGGGGGGGCGCAGGGCGTAAGCCCTGTCCCTACCCGGCGGGAATGAAATTGGTGGCGATTAGTCGGCGAAGCCGATTTCTCACGAGAAATCGGGCGCATAATTCATCAAAAATTCATTTTTGCGAGTGGATAACCCGCAGGATTAGCCACCAAGAAACGAGCCGGACGACCTAATCAATAGCTCATAGCCTGGCGAGTGCCGACCGTGGTGTACCCCATTGTCCACCGCAGGCTGACGAGGGGCAGCATTAATTATGCTATTATTAATTACGTTTTAATCAAATTCTTTTTTTGTTACTTTTTTTCTTAACGTTTTTGCAAGACATCATCCACTGTATGCCTCATATGTGGTACGTTCTTTTACCTCTGCCATTCGATGTAAAACAGCACCGAAGATATGAATATTATAATGATAATTCCACCTAAGCAAATATTAATCGGATTACCATCCACAGGGGGATCACAAATTATATTATCTTTTGGCCAGTGTCTAGTATATATAGGCATTGTTTTGGATGGTTTATAATATTCATTACCTAAAAACTCTGCAATAATTTCCAATTCTACAGGTTGTGTGGATGGTAAGCGATAACCCCATTCAGTATCTGTTAATGGACGATTAAAAATAAAGCTAACATATCCCTGAGAATCAGTATAATTCACAGAATAATTATTGAATACTGAATACGAACCATTTATATTCAAGGCGACCTCACTATTGCTAACAGGTTTCGGATTGCAAATATTGGTCATATCCAGTACCTGAAATGTAAAAACAAGTCCAGGTTCTTCGAATTTATTTGAGCGTGAGTCAAATTTTTCATGATAAATATCTTCCAAGAGGTAAAACTTATCTCCATATTCCATTTTTATTACAGCTGGGTAAATAAATTTAATAATGGTATCTGTTCGGAGATCTTGATAACTATTGTTTTGTTCGCTTAAGTTTTGGCCATCACTACTTTTATTGAAATCTACCTGAAGCGTTGAATTATTAATTTCGGGGGTACTTCCTGGATTAGTAAGAGGTGAAAATAATGTATTATTTATACCAACTGCTAAACTGTAATCATCAAAATCAATATAATTATCAACAATACCAGAAAAACCAGCAATTAGAATTGCAATAATAATTGTGATAATTATTTTTTTCATATCATCACCCTATTTTCGATTAAAATATCTATTGAGATATATATGAAAATACTGTGTTCATGTGAGAACTTGTTACTATTTTGAATATCCCAGCTCATGTTTCTTCGTTGCTTGTGCGCATTGAGCAAGGAATAGTGGCGTGTATCTGCAGGGGGCGTCCGAGACCGTAGGTCGAGGTAGTCCACGAGATGGCATAGCCGTCGAGTGGCCGAACCAAGCGAGGATGTGGCTTTAGCCACTATTTTTCCGTGAACGATTTTGCTGATTGAAATTAATAATTTAAAGGAAGGAAAAGGGTTCTGGGGGATGACGACAAAGTGTAGAGAATCGAGATTATGGGTGTGGCATAATCGGAACGTGAATCATAGCGGCTTGGCAAACGAGCTGGGTTTGAAAAAAGATTAAGTTTTTATGTTGAGAAAATACTACCTATAATAAAACTTTACGGGGTAAAAAAATTGAATAAAAGGAATTTAATAAAAATAATTTCGATAATTATAGGAATTATATTGTTACTAACATTAATTAATTGTTTTTTATTTGAAAAAGGAAAAATAGAGAATATTAATAGAATTTATATTATAATGCAAACTAAATCTCAATTAAATATGAATTATGATATGTACGAGAAAACAAGAGCGATGACAAATATATCTTTTCAAACAAACTATATCGAAGATAATTTTACAGATGAGACAAAAATAGCCTATAAAAATAACATAATAGTTAATACCTAACTTTCGGAGTTTATATATCCAGATAGTCCCAAAGCATTAATAAT
>CBFDAW010000175.1:0-6468 GCA_965602865.1 uncultured Thermoplasmata archaeon | reverse complement strand
GTAATATTCAAGGATTGATATAACAAAATACCATAGCCCCAATTTCCTGTGGTTGAAATATTGTTATTTGTGATGTTTGAATTCGTTGAGCTTGAATTTAAACATATCCCATAAGTATAATTTCCGGAGACAGAGATATTAAATCCTGTTATGTTTACATTAGGTGCTGTTACATTAATTCCCGCTGCAAAATCGTTGAGATAATTTGTTCCTTCATAATAATGTATAATCTTACAATCTGTTGTACTATTGCCCATAAGCTTGATATTTGATTTATTAACATTTACTGACTCGTAATAGGTTCCATTTGCTACAATGATCGTGTCACCAGGAGTCGCATTATCTATTGCTGCTTGGATTGTAGTATAGTGCCCTCCACCACTAGAACCCACAAATATAGTCGCCGCTTCAGCATTTCCTTCATCTATCACACCTTCAAATATTAAAAAACTGATGAAACCTACGGTAATTAATGAAAATATGAGATAGGCTGATGTTAAAGCATTTTTGATTTTGCTCAATTTCACTAAATCACCGGTTTTATATACAACGCTAATATATATAGTATTTAAATATTTTATAAGACAAACATCGAATATTAAAGCCAAAATTACATTCCATCTCATTATTATCGTCGGTATTGTCGTTAATAATAAATGATGCACATCAAGACTTATTTGGATGATACAAGAAAACCCCTTCGGGGAAATTTAAAGGAATTTGTGATAGATGTATTAGAAATTCATTAGAATTTAATTGTCTTCCTTCTTGAATTAATATTTTACGATTTAAGCATATCATTTAATCTGTGCATATCATTTAATCATCTATGAAAAATTCAATTTTAATTTAATGGGCTCTCAGGAATTGTAGATTTGAGCTTTAGATAATTAGATATAATGATACATTTACTCTTGGCCTTCTATTTTTTCTTTATCAGACTTTCGAATTTGACTATTATTAGATTTTACTTGTTTTTGTGTGACTGTTGGGATTTCTGGTATTTGCGGTTTAGTCGGTTCTTGAACCATCTGCGGTTTTTGAGTAGTTATTATTGGTGCTTGTGATTGGATAATTTCAACTGTCGGTGAACTTGGAAGATGTACTGCTGGTCCCTGTTGAAGATTAGGTACCTGTGTGACTTTTGGTGTTGTACCAACTTGTGAAGAGATCATTTTTGGAGTTTCTGGTTGGCTCGGGATTGCATGTGTTGGTGGCGGAGATACAATAGTAGGTACTGGTGTGGTCGTACTTACCTCAGGCTTCTCCTCCTGAATTTTGGCTGGGGGTAATTGTGGTAACTGTGGAATTTGTACTGTTTGTTGCGGGGTGGTAATCTGTGCAATTTGTGTAGATTTCGCTAATCTAGGTACAGGGGATGGTATTGGCTGCTGTACACCACTAGCTATAGTGGTACCAGGTAATTGCGGAAGCTTAAGTGTCGCTGGGATTTCACCTACCGATATTACTGGTGCAGTAAGTCCACCTGGTTTAACAGTTATGGTTCCAGTTGGAAGTAATTCTTGTTCTGCGCGTTTCTTGCGTTTGGTTATAAATATAGCAAGAGTTATGGTTAGAATAATTATAATAATAATTGCAATTATTGAAAATAATATTATTTGATTGGTCTTTTGCTCAGTGTCGTTCAATTCAATACCGTTCGGTTCGGGATTTTCCGGTTTTTTTATTTCTATTGAAAGTATATGACTATCTTTTTCTTTTTCACCACTATTAATAGAAATTGCAGTAATAATAATTTCATAAGTACCTGGTTGAGCCGTATCTGGGAGCTTAATATTTAAAAGTCGTTGCCCGTGATCTTTACTATCGATTCTTAACATCGAATAATCATTTAGAGTTACATAAGAAGATAATTTACCTGTTTCAATTCCTATTTTTATCATATCATCGATAGTACCTAAATTTGTGATAGTTAAAACTATACTTTTGTTTTCACCTGGAAAGAGTGATATAGATTTGGGTCCTGTTAAACTAATCTTATATATTATTGAATCCTTGGGAAGATCAATTACAAACCACCAAACATCACTACGAGATGTTCCTTTAATATCACCGAGTTTAGGTATAACTCTCCAGTAATAAGTCTCACCATCTTTGAGATCACTTACGAGAAAGCTAGTATTGGAGATTCCTGTCTTCCAACTCTCTGGTGGTGAGTCGTTACCGAAATATAGGTCATATGTAACATTCTCCATGGTTTTATCTTCAAGTTCCCATTTCAACTCCACACTTGTCTCATTAATGGTTGTACCTATTGGTGGTAATAAAAGTGTAACCTTTGGTTTTATTATTGATACCCAGGTATTTACATTTATAATCAAGGGTTGCGATTCTGTTGGACCATTCCCTGCGATATCAGAAGCGCGCCATTTGAGCCTATTATTGGTACCGTTAGGAAAAGTATGATTAATATTTATATCAATTTTTAAATTATCTTGCATTTCTTCAACTGCATACCACTCACTCCAGGTCTTACCCTTATTCTCTGAAACCGCATACTCGATAGTTGAGGTGTCAACCCCTGAGGTTGCATCAGTTATTACAATACTAAGTTCAACGTTTTTTGTTGATGATACCTCAATTGGTAATGGTAAGGGATTAGAAAATGTTATGGAATGGGTATCTACTAGTATCCTGTAGGGTTCACTTTCCGTTGGTCCATTACCCACCGAATCTGCCGCTCGCCATTTGATAAGATTGGACTTACCTTCTTCAAGTTTAACGGAATCCATAGCCAGTATGCTTAATTTAGATTTAAGGCTGGGGACAGTTTTCCATTCACTCCAAATTCCATTATTGGTGGATACTGAGTACATTACGCTCTTACTGTTAACAACCCCGCCACCGATGTCGGTTATGTTCACACTAACAAGTACATTATTAGTGAGCTGCCAACTTGTATTAGTTGGTTTTACATTCGAGAAAGTCACATTGTCTGCATCAATCTTTACCTTGAAAGTCTCATTGGTTTTATCGCTTTCAGGTGGTATTTTTGAGAGCAAGATCGTAAACGTTTCTTCCGTTCGGTCGGATTCTGGAGGTATATCCGAGAGTTTAACTGTATAAGTAAAACTTTTATTATATGTGATCTTTGGGGTAATAGTCTCAGTATAAAAAGATTGACCAGAGTCTGGTGAGTCTGACCAGGATTTCCCTGTTTCATCCCAAACAATAATATCGAATTCATCCGCAGGAGGGTATATATCAGTTGTATTTTCGTATAATGGTGTTAAATCAGTCCATTTAAGGATTTCACCACCGCGAACAAGAGAATTTTCAAGAATGGTTCTATTATTATCACCCAAAACCAACAAAGTACCGTTGAATATTAGATCATTCTCCACATGATATAAATTGGTGGAGTTGTACCAAGCAGGAGCCAAAGCTGCGCTGGTTGCATAAATCTGAGCATCGTGAGATTCCTCATCAGGATATGACCAGTTAAATGTGATATTGAAATCTACAGTCCAACAATAAAAATAATTATAAGCTCTGGAAGATGGGTCGATAAAGACATAATTATTGGGATCGGAAAGCTTTGAAAATTGACCTGTCGAATAATCCCATTTCAGCTGAATATTAGTCCCAAGTGGGTCAAGGGTTAATCGGACACTGCCTAAATCTGAAAGATTAGCCGTGTAAATGAAATTAACCTTGAAATTATATGAACACAATCTTGAATAAATTAAATTTGTAGGTATATTATCTTTGAGCAAAGATAGAGAAGTTATATTAATAATTGGCTTGAATGAGAATTTACTTACAAATGCATCACCACCACCACTATATGTTCTATTGAATGCACCTGTAGTATTGGGAAAATCAGGTGAATTGGTGTACCCAGTAATATATGCATCTCCCTGAGGATTTAATGCAATACCTCGACTTTGCTCAACATTATTACCACCAAAATATGTTGAATATAGAAGTGTCGAGCCACCTGAGGAGAGTTTAATCAAGAATCCATCCTGTCCGTTCAGGGTCGAATCATATGCATCAGTGGTTTTTGGAAAATTTGTTGATAATGTTATACCCGTTGCATATATATTTCCCTTTGAATCCACAGCTATATCATAACCCTGCTCATTACTGCTGCCACCAACAAATGTTGAAAAAATGATTGTCGAGCCAGTTTGATTAAGCTTCAGGATAAACACATCTGAATTTCCAGCATATGAAGTGTCGTATGCACTAGGTGAGGTGGGAAAATTAGAAGATTGAGTTTGCCCAATTGTAATTGCATTCCCCGTCGAATCAACAGTGATACCATAACCCCACTCGGTACTGCTTCCACCAATATATGAGGAATATACAACTCTTTTACCCGTTTGATTAAGTTTCACCATGAAACCATCATAACCTCCATTATATGAAGAATCATTGGCTCCTGGAGTTACTGGAAAATCTGATGACAATGTCCGTCCAGTTACATAAGCATTTCCCAACGAATCCAGAGCAATATCCCAGCCGACATCATCCCAGCTTCCTCCAATATAGGTTGAATAAACAGGCTTTGAACCGGTCTGGTTTAATTTGAAGATAATAATATCTCCAGCACCATTATATGATGTATCATTAGCGCTGGGGGTCGTGGGAAAATCCAATGAATATGTTATACCAGTTATGAATGCATTTCCAATCGAGTCCACAGCAATTCCATAACAATAGTCCTGACTGTTTCCCCCAATATACGTGGAATATTGAAGGACTGAACCATCCGAGTTCAATTTAAGAATGAAGGCGTCTATACCATTTTTTATTCTATCATATGAGCCAGGTGTTGTTGGGAAATCCAATGACTGTGTATAACCCGTGACAAACGCATTTCCATCTATATCTATTGAGATATCATAACCGAAATCATTACCAGTTCCTCCACCGATATAGGTTGAATAATTAAGGTCCGAACCAACTGGATTAATTTTTGTCACAAAAATATCATAACCACCATTAAAAGAAGAGTCATTAACACCAGGTGTCGTGGGAAAGTTTAGCGATTTGGTAATTCCTGTTACATAAGCATAACCCATTGAATCTATCTCAATCCCATAACCATAATCCATGTCTGTTCCACCGATATAAGTCGAATATTCCAACCTAACGCCCGGATCAATCACAAGAACTTCATTTCTATTATAATTATTTGCAATTTCAAAACCATACTTAAGATTATCATATATCACAAATTTTCCATTAACTTGATATCGTATTCCATTGTAATATTGATAGATGAATAGATCTCTATCTATAATATTTTCAAATTTTGTCTTAACGATTAAATTTCCACAATTATCCAATTTTAAATTGTCTCCTCCTTTATATTCTAATCTAATTTGGTTTACATCTGCTTTTGGGTGAACTATGAAATCATATTTCAATCCATTTTTATTAAGATAGTATCTTAGATCAATACCATTATAAATATTTTCATAATAAACTTCACCATAATTTGGTACATTTGAACACCATTTTGAGGAATCATTTCCATAAAAGAAATTGCTATAATATCTAAGTGGTTCTCGCCCTATCGGCTTTATGAAGTTTGCACTCACGAATTCCTGCTTAAGAACCACATATTTGTAATTCATAGGCTCCAGCGATTCAAATCTTCTCATCAGATCAATAGGAAATTCTGACTTTCGACTCTGGACTCTCGACTCTATAGTATCTCTGATTTCAATCCATACACCATCATCCGTGAACCAGATTTCACCACCTTGCATATAAAATCTTATATCATTATTTTCAAGCTAGCCGCAATTTTCGGTAAAAAATAATGAATTTTTTCTTGTAATATCATTAAAATATTCATTTGCTAAAAGAGACAAATTACATAATTTATTATTATTTTTATTATTATTATTTAAGTTATTTATTGTTTTAAATGATTGGGATTGTATTGAAACACAGTTTAAAAGTATTAAAAAAAAAACAAAGATTGGGATTATTTTTCCTCGCATATAATGCACCCTATCAATCAAATGTTATTTATTTATCTGAATTTAAAGCTTTCGATGAATGAAAATAATTATTTAATATAGTTTTAGAAAAAAATAAAAAAAAAGAAAAATGGTGATTTAAATGAACACTGAAAATCTCTATTTTTATACTGGTGATAGATACATTTCATCAAGGACTAAAGTGTTCGTACCACCTTTGGGTGTAATTTGAATCGTATGGTCGTCATTAGGTCTCTATTTTTATACTGGTGATAGATGCATTTCGTCAAGACATAAAGTGTTCGCAGGATCAGTATTTAAAATTTCAATCGTATGCTCGGCATTAGGTGCTGGTCGTTGAACTTGACCAGGCCAGGTAGCTTGACCAGCTTGTCCGCTGTTTAAATGGAAATCTATTAAAATTGGGGGGGGAATGAGCATTAGTGGCGGGGGGCCACCAGCACCATTGGCAACACCACCTCTCCATTGCGTATTGCCATCAATAATT
>CBFDAW010000174.1:0-6476 GCA_965602865.1 uncultured Thermoplasmata archaeon | reverse complement strand
ATGGATGTCAATTTTTTCTTAATAACATCAATTTCCACAACATCCCAAACTACTTGCCAATATAGTTCCAACGGCAGCCCCGTTCCCGTGACTACCACACCGGGGTTAGTAGAATTATCCTCAAGTGCTGCTTTAGCGGTAATTATCCGGTCGACGCACTCAATTACTTTAGCTAATTCATCTTTCGTTGCCTTCTCGAACTGTGTATTGTCCGCTAATGAATAACCATATATGGGTTTGCCATATTCGTCAGTACCTATCTGAAACTTATTTTCACGAACTTCATCCTTGACCTTGTCTTTGGGTTCTAACCGGATGCAAACCGCACCGTTCCCGCGCGTCTTCCACGGGATATTCGGGTTCAATCGTACTAGCGAGGGGGACCCTATCGCCGTGTACTTTTGAAATTCAGCAAGCAGATCATTTATTAAATATGTCGTGCAGCCAAATTTTCGTGAGTCTGTATCATCTATCCCTATCCAGATATTAAAGCCTCCGGTGAATATAATTGAAATTGTAGATGTATGATGAAAAATTCCAATTTTAAAAAAGGTAATTTTCATTTTTTCTCAAAATCTCTGTCATCCACACTCAACACTTGTCCGGTTGCCGGTAGCCCCAGCTGGGTTGGTTGCTGAGCTTGTGGTGGTTGCGAGATTAGCGGTTGTAATGGTAAAGTCGCCATGGGCTGTGCCACGGGCAAGGGCAAGGTTCCGGTGCCCATCGCTGTGCCCGATTTTGGTGGTAATGGCATAGGCATAGGTGCCGTAGTTGGCGGCAGCATGACCGGAGGCTGCGGAAGAGGTATATAAAACGGCTTTTTCTCACCACTCTTTTTCTCTTTCTCTTTTTCTTCTTCTTCTTTTGCCTTTCTTTTACGTTTTGTAGAAATATAAAGATAGGTTACTAATAGCAAAATCATAATAATGACCACTACTGATCCAATAATCAATATCGTCCCCATCTCCATACCTTCCTCCGATTTTTTCTCTTCCTTTGGTTCAGGTTTTGAGTCGCCATCTAGCGGGTTGGACCAATCATCGTTACCCGGTTCCTTGTCAGGACCTAAGTATTCATCGAAGTTCGAGTACCCGTCGGAATCCGGGTCATCCTCCGGCGATTGAGTGATACTATTAAAAACTTCGCGCTCCCACCAATCGGGTAATGAATCCGCATCCAGGTCACCAGGATACGAGAGCGGATTAGTAGGATCCGACGAATCACCGCCACCGGGTACCTTATCTTCACCCAGGTATTCTTCTAAATTGGTGTACGAATCATTATCGGAGTCCAAGTCGGAATCGAATAGACTAGGGTTCTGGTCATATCGAAGCTCCCAGAGATCGGGTATGCCATCTTCATCTGAATCATCACCACCAGGTATATCGCCGATTAAGGTAATAATCCTAATATCAACGGTTGCTTCACTAAAGCTCTCTTCTTTATCCTTCACTTTCAATTTAATGGTATGATACCCTGATTTTGTAATCGTGGCAGTGGTGGTTACATTATTTGTAGCCCCTAAGAATTGTTCATCCGTATCATTCAAATACACATACCAGTAATATTTTAGAATATCGCCATATTTGAGGTCATCATCGGTGCTGTTTTCACCACTCAGTAAAATGATCGCACTGGTGTTGAATTTCGCGTCATTCTCCGGTGAAGTAATAAACGCATGTGGTCGATCATTAGTGTTTTCGACTTGCAGCTTGAACCCTTTAGTATCAGATAGCCCACTTGGCTCCACGGTACCTTCGTCAGTCGCGGTAATATTTATATAATACTCACCCACCATTTCGTTATCGGGAATGAATGAAAGCTCACCAGTTAGATTTGAAAACGAGAATTTATGTTTCTCCGGTTCCAAACCCAATAATGGAATTTTATCCAAAATATCGATAGAATAATGAATAATATCCAAGTTCTCATCAGCAAAGTCGTTTGCCCGAAAGGTGATATTGCAGAATTCATCTTCTTTCTTGGCATCCTGACCGATAAAGTCCTCAGGTTGCTGCAGCTGTGGTTTATCGTTCACAGGCGTGATCTTGAGCGCCAGATCATAATATATGGCGGTGTTTTTTCCTTCTACATCATATGCCTGGAGCTGTATGTTATCCGTACCAAATTTATTCAATTTTGGTTCGATTTTTATAGTGTCATTATCCATTACCCTAGCAGTTAAGTTCTCTGTAACCGTAACATTTGTCCATTTGGAATAAATACTCCATACATTGAATTCCACTTCTTTCCCGGCGTATTTATCATTATCCGGGTCACTAAAGATTTTAAATAATTTGATATATGCGGGTTTGGAATCTTCTTGGAGGACCCAATATGCCGGTAAATTATTACGCACGGTGGGTTTCACATTATTGATTACCTTTAAATCAGAAAACTTTTTAGTCTTCACGAACGATATATGTAAGTCAAGTTCCGGGTAATAGTCATAAGTACTGAAATTATAATATATGGTTTTGTATTCATTGTGAGGAATATCATATAACTCAGCCCCCGCCACCGTAACTATATAAAGTTCGCCGTCGGAAAAAATTCCATCATTTGTTGGTTCATTGAGGTCTCTGGCCATGGCGAAACTCGTTACTTGATCTTCAAGGTTAAGATTAACATTCCAGGGTTCATCATTATCATCATCTTGATAAATGATCTTAAATTTGTAACTATCTTCCATATTTCCTTTTACGGGCGTTAATGATGGTTGTAATAGTTTGGGCGGGGTGTTTTGCAAGGATCTTTTGAATTTTTCAATATTATAATAAATATTACTTGATCCGCAGTCGACCATATCAACCTCAATACTATTTACTATTTCACGCTGTTGGATATGAATACCAAAGAACGCATAACTGAAAGTAGTTTCCAAATAGAAGTTTATGGGGTTAGTGTAGTGTACACCATTTACGTCACCATATTTAATAACCTCTAACTCATCATTCACCAATAGATCGAAGTATCTTAGGATACAGATTACCTTGACATATTTTACAGGATTCGTCACTGTTGAACTGGTAATATCCACACTCAACGTGACGTTCGTGGCTCGATTTTCTGTCAATGAATCAAAGGAAAACCAATCCCAATGATCGTTCGCGTGGTAGAGACCCAAATCGTTAATAGGTCCGGTTAGTTCGGTACCGTTGTTAATATCATTATTTCCATCGGGATTATTAATAGTCGTCACCTTTACATGGAGCGTGAAATTTATTAATGCATCCGGATGTATGATCTCGTTATTACCAGCATTACGGAGATAGACCGCAAATACTTTGAAGTAGTATCGTCCGGTGCGATCGGCATTAAAGAATATCGATGTAGCATTCTTCCAGGGTCTGGAGTTATCATTCAAGACCGCATAGTCGGTGCCCAATAATTGATATTCAAGTATGAACAGCTCACCCTCGAATGCCGTGTACGCTTTGAGTTCGATGCCCACTGCCTTATTATTGATATACCCAGGATCACTAAAGACCGGTGTGATGTTTACTCGATCTTTAGTGCTCGAACCGCCGCCAAAAAGGTCGATATAGAAGATGTCCAGTTCATCGTTAGGCGTGGTGTACTGCATTTTACCGTGCATATCCACATTGTGCTTCAACTCATTACCATTATTCACCGAAGTTGTGATGTCATTATTCGGTTCGGTCTCGTTCTTAGTATCAGCTCTTCCCGAGGCTCTTACACCACGCATCTCCGGGTTCTTATTCATCCCTGGGTTCGGGGCAGAATCAGTAAACGTGTTTTGGTCCAGTTCTTCATAGCCATATTGAAACGGGCTTTGAAAAATAGGTAAAACACTCAGGAATAAAAACACAAAGGCAATAAAAAAAGCAAACAATTTTAAGATTCGAGTTCTGGAACTAGCCATTATTTGTCCCCTGATATATATTTATAGCTAAACTTAAATTGAATCGTACCTCGTATCAAAATACGAGGCCTTCTGAATTAATATCACCTAATTTGCTTAAGTTATAATTAATATTGCATTTGATAAAGTATAAAGTGCTGTTAAAACCCTGAATCTGAAAATCCAGGTTTCAGTTCTATAATAAGAAAATGCGTAATTAATCGCTATCCTTACGAAGCATTTTTTATTTTACTTTGATGTTACCTCAATTGCCCTAGTTTAAGGGGCTTTTACAAGCTGGGCATAGGAACCAGCCGGATTTAACACTAATGCCGCAATTTGGACATTTCATCTCATTTTGTTGATTTTCAAGATCTCCTTCCTGGTTGTTGTCGGTAATACCGAGGTCCTTTACTTCCTCCTCGCTCATGTACGCGGGTTTTCCTTTGACGAGTTTTAAGCCATTATTTGATTCCGGATCAGTATCTTTAAGATCCACGTCACCAAACTCATCATCGGAAATAGTATCTATCGGTGATTGTCGTCCATCAGGAGTGCCTTCATGTATACTAATATCCGCATCTGTTCCCGCAACTTTGCCGGGCGGTAATTGTGGTTTATATGAGACAGTGCCCAGCCGCGCATCCTTATCAGTTCCCGAAAGAGTGTCGGGTTCGACTTTACCAGCGGATATGCTCTGTGATTTCTGCGTTGTATCCGCGATTCGGTCAGCACCTTCACCTTTTTAGCCTGTGCTTGTGCTTGCATCATTTGCATCATCTGCATTCGCTGCATTTCTGACATACCCATGAACTGCGGCGGCATCCCGGGCGGCATTCCCGGCGGCATACCTGGCATACCCGGCGGCATGGCGCCCATTGGCGTTGCCAGTTCCATTTCGGGTTCTTCCTCAGTTGGATATGCTAATTTATCCAGATCCTGCTCATCCAGCTTAGCCTTCTTTCGTTTCTGGACGAGCAAAAATAAAATAAGTAATACTAAAATTACGATTACAACAAATACACTATAGATCATCCAAGAGTAATCGACGGTCTCTGACTTTTTGGAAGGATGGTCACTAATATCATACGGGTTCGTTGAATCCTCACCACCGGGTTTGCCATCCTTACCCAGATACTCTTTTAAGTTCGAGAAACCATCACCGTCCAAATCCTCTATGGCATCACGCCTGTTATGGTAATTAAGGTCATATTTATCTTCCCATGCATCAGGGATCTCATCACCGTCAAAGTCCTCACTAAGGGTGATCGTGATTTGTGTCGAGCGCTTCTCCTTCTCAATATCTTGTACTATCAGTTTGATTATATATTGACCTTCCGTGAAAAACCTGTCAATAGGTTTCATATAGAAGTTAAATTTATCACTACTATTCGTTTGTCCTTTGTAAAGCTCTTCGAAGTTCTCGGAGCCATCAGCATAACCCCATTGCCAAGTATAAGTTAATAATTCATCTGAATCGGGAACCTCGAAGTCTTCATCATCGCCACAACCTTCAAATCGAATATTATCAACTATTGAAAAGGTACTATTTTCTCCTTCAGGTTTAATGATCTCTGGCACTTGTGGGGGATCGTTTACGTTTATGGTATTAATCTGTATCCTAAGCTCATCAGAACCGCCTTTTCCGTCATGAACATATAGATTAATCACATTCGTTCCCACATCATTATTTCGTGGTAAAAGGCTAATCGTGGCGGAAAGTGCACTCCCGCCGTCATGATTCAGCTCTACCGTACTGATAAAGGTAGAATTACGTACCTGGAACTCGATATCATTCGCCTCCCCGATGGCGATATCCGGGTCGGCGATCGTCACCGTCATATTGAACCATTCCTCTTCATATGCGCTGTACTTTTTCCCGGAGAATTCTATAGAGTCAGTATCCGGGTCTAAAATCTCTTTGGTTCTATCCGTAGAGATCTCAGTAAACACTGGCGGGTCGTTGGCGTTCAAGATTTCAAATTCAACATCCCGTGAATCCTCAGCGCTTTTTTTATCCTTCACCGTCACCTTAATAAGAAATTTGCCCACATGCTCGTTAAGTGGTGTGAACGAAATATTTACGGTGGTGGGATTGACAGGCGTTATGGTAAAGTTGTTTAAATAATCCGGTTTCTCAGGATCGTTCGAACGATTTGCCGAGAATGTCAAATAATCGTCATCAGGGGGTGGGTTATTGATATCCGGATCGATTGCTTTAACGGTGACTAATACTTCCTCGTCCTGGTTACCTTGTACCATAGATATGGGTTCAATTGAAGGAATATCGTTCTGTGGTTCAACGGTAATATTGATCTTATGTGTAGCATAAAAGTAATATTCATCGGGGTCTCTAATCAGTTTTTCCTCTGCTTGCAGTGTGACCACATCAAAGCCATATTGATCGGGTTCTAACTGGACGTTAAGATGTGAACCATCACTAATGGTTACCACCATCCGTGAGCTGTTAAATTTCTTGCCGTAAGAACTGCCTTTTTTGATCCTATACGCTATTCCATCCGAAGTATCCACATCCTCAAAGATTAAATCCAGGGCAAGTTGTAGGTTTTCATCATCTTCCTTAAGTTCCAGGACCTTGTGGGCAGTACTA